>JAYUFA010000128.1:0-17145 GCA_043738925.1 Actinomycetota bacterium | reverse complement strand
CGGTGGTGGTTCCTTGCGGCTCTGTAGGAGGAACCACAGGGTCCACCACCGGGGCCCACCTCAAGGTGGACCCGTCACCTCTACCTCCGGACAGGAAGACCTAGGGTGGCGGCGCGCGATCCAAGAGGGGGATCTATGGACCAACTGCGTGTGCCTGTGCTCGCCACCGACATCACCGCTGAATGGTTGACGAGCGCGCTCCAAGAACGTCATCCAGGAGCCCTCGTGGCGTCGGTTGAGGTGGTGTTCCGCGCCGAGGTCACCAACGCCCACGCGCGATTGGCGGTTGCCTACGATCAGGCCGCGGGCGCACCCACGTCTCTGTTCTGCAAGTTGCTCCCCAACGACGAGCGTCGCGCGTCGATCGCCGGTACACGCATGGGGCCACGCGAGGTGCGTTTCTACTGCGACCTCGCGCCGCTGCTGAAGGTACGCGTCCCCAACGTCCACGTGGCGATTCACGACGAAACCGACGACTCGTTCATCCTGCTGATGGAAGACCTTGTCGAATCGGGATGCGAGGTAAGTGACGGTACATGGGGCGTCGACGCCGACGGGGCGGCCGCAGCGCTCGAAGCGCTTGCCGAAATCCACTCGCGTTACGAGGACCCAGCGGTGCGAGCACGTGAGGTGCCGTGGGTTCCCGAGCCGGTATTCGGCAGTACCTACGGATCGGTCATGCTCCAGTTCGCGCTGGACAACCACCGTGATCGGTTGAGCGACGCCTTCGCGACGATCTCCGAGCTGTACATCAACGACGGCCGCGCATTGCACACGCTTTGGACTGCCGGGCCGAAGACGCTCATCCACGGCGACACCCACATCGGCAACCTGTTCTTCGATCACGGCACGATCGGCTTCCTCGACTGGGGGATCATCAACGTCAACACCCCCATGCGCGAGGTGAGCTACTTCATGAACATGGCGATGAACATCGACGATCGCCGCCGCAGCCAGGTCGACCTGTTGCACCACTACCTGGCGGCGCGCCGAGCTTTCGGTGGGTCCGACATCACGTTCGACGACGCGTGGCAGGCACACCGGGTACACGCCGGCTACTGCGTGCCGGCAAGCTGTCAGGTGGTCACGTTCCCCGCCGGAATGTCCGAACGGCGGCGCATCTTCTCCGACGCGTTCCTCGCGCGGGCCGAAGCAGCCATCGCCGACCTCGACGCTGTTGGGGCGATACGCGACCTCGTTGCACGCTGAACCGCTGGCTGTTTCAGCGGCGCTCGCTATGGTGGGCGGTCATGATCCCCGGCGTAGCACCATGGCGGTAAGCACCTACGACCTGGCCGATCGGCTGCGCGCGGAACAAGGGCGTGTCTTTCTCACCGGCCTGCAGGCACTTGCTCGCGTACCGATCGAGCAGCTCCGCGCTGATCGACGCGCCGGGCACCGAACTGCCGCGTTCGTGTCGGGCTATCCCGGCTCGCCACTCGGCGCCCTCGACGGTGCCATGACCGACGCTGCACGACTGGCGCCCGAGCTGCCCATCGTTTGCCGGCCGGGCCTGAACGAGGAATACGCCGCGAGCGCCGTCATGGGATCGCAGCTCGCCGCCGCGCAACCCGACGCGCGCTACGACGGCGTGGTGGGCATCTGGTACGGCAAGGCACCGGGCGTCGATCGGGCGACCGATGCCCTGCGTCACGCGGTGTTCGCCGGAACATCGCGATTCGGCGGCGTGGTCGCGATCGTCGGCGATGACCCTCGCGCGAAAAGCTCCACGTTGCCATCGTCATCGGCCGGAGTGCTCGCGGATCTTCACATGCCGTTGCTCTACCCCGGCGACCCGGGCGAGGCACTCGATCTCGGACGCCACGCGATAGCGCTCTCACGCGCGTCTGGGCTGTGGACGGCGCTCAAGATCGTGGCCGACGTCGCGGACGCCACTGCTTCGGTGGACATCGATCCGCAGCGAGTGCAGCCGGTGATGCCGCTCATCGATGGCCGTCCGTATGACGTCGCACCCAACGGTCGGCTGCTCACGCCGCGGACGCTCGACGTCGAGCGTGACATCGTCGAGGTGCGCTATCCGCTCGCGATGGAATACGCGACGCGCAACAACCTCAACGTGGTCACCGTCGATCCACCTGACGCGTGGATCGGCATCGTGTCCTCGGGAATCACCTATCGCGAGGTGCGCGAGGCACTGGCACGGCTCGGCATGGTCGACGACCGTGACGTCGCGGCGTCGGGCATTCGGCTGTTGAAGCTCCAAATGCCGCTGCCTTTCAATCCGTCCGTTGTACATGACTTCGCGCGTGGCCTCGACGAGGTGTTCGTGATCGAGGAGAAGCATCCGAACCTCGAGTCGCTGGTGAAGGACGCCCTGTACCACCAGGCGAACCGACCACGTGTCGTTGGTCGCCTCGACGAAAGCGGCGCCACGTTGCTGCCCGGCTTCGGAGGCCTCGACGCCGACGCGATCATTGCCAGCCTTCACGCGCGGTTGAGCGGTCGCCTCGGTGAGCGACTGGCTCCACTTCCGCCAAAGCCGCCCGAACGCATCGCGCTCACCGCCGAGCGCACGCCGTTCTATTGCTCGGGCTGCCCACACAACCGGTCGACCGTGGCACCTGTTGGTTCGCTCGTCGGTGCCGGAATCGGCTGTCACACGATGGTCCTCTACATGGACACCGAGCGCGTCGGCGAGATCGCCGGCATGACACCCATGGGCAATGAGGGCACCCAGTGGATCGGTATGGCCAACTTCGTCGAGCGCGATCACCTCATTCAGAACCTTGGTGACGGCACGTTCTTTCACAGCGGCCAACTTGCGATCACTGCGGCCATCGCGGCCAAGGTCAACATCACCTACAAGCTCTTGTACAACGGCACCATTGCGATGACTGGCGGCCAGCGGCCCGAAGGTCAGCTCAGCGTCGAGCGCATAACGGCCAACCTGCTCGGCCAAGGTGTGGCACGCGTATTGATCACCACCGAGGACACCTCGCGCTATCACCATGTCGCGTTGCCCGACGGCGTGGATGTTTGGGATCGCGCCCGCATCGTCGAGGCGCAAGAAGTGCTCGCGACAGTCGCCGGCGTCACCGTCTTGATCCACGATCAGGCGTGCGCTGCCGAACTCCGGCGAGCACGCAAGCGTGGGCTCGTCGCGACACCTACTCGTCGGATCGTGATCAACCCGCGGGTGTGTGAGGGATGCGGCGACTGCGGCGCAGTCAGCAACTGCCTTTCGCTCCAGCCGGTCGAGACACCATTCGGGCGCAAGACGCAGATCGATCAGACCACTTGCAATCTCGACTACTCGTGCATCGAAGGTGACTGCCCGTCGTTCATGACGCTCGATACGGCGCCGCGGAAGCGATCACGACTCGCAGACGCGGCGCTTGCCTTGCTCAGCCGCAATCGCCATCGCATCGTGGCGCGGTCGGGCGCCACTTCGATCGCGCACCAACTCGACGTGCTCCTCGCAACGCCACTGCCGGCGCCGACACCGACGGTCAGCGACGACTACGGCATACGCATCACAGGAATCGGTGGGACCGGAGTTGTCACCGTTGCTCAGGTCATCGGCACTGCGGCGATGCTCGATGGTTACGCCGTGCGCGGTCTCGATCAAATCGGCTTGTCGCAAAAGGCGGGGCCTGTGGTGAGCGATCTGCGGCTCACGCGCGATCACACGAGCTTTGCCGGCCGGCTCGGCTCAGAGCAGGCCGACCTACTGCTTGCCTGCGATCAGCTCGTCGCCGCGTCGGAGAAGGGCCTGCTCACCGCGTCGCCAACCACCGTGGTCGTAGGGTCCAACTCGCGCGTCACCACCGGAACCATGGTGGCCCATCCCGAGACGCCCATGCCAAGCGCCGCTGCACTCGCGCAACGTATTGCCGATGCCACCGACGCCACACGCCAACACTGGGCCGACGCCGCGACCGTCACCACCGCCGCGTTCGGCAACTCGGTTACGGCCAACTTCTTTGTCGTCGGCATGGCCACCCAGGCCGGCGATCTTCCTGTGTCGCCCGAACACATCGAGGACGCCCTGCGCCTCAACGCGACTGCGGTCGACACGAACATCCGCGCCTTTCGTCTGGGCCGTCTTCACGCCATCGATCCTGTGCCGGTCGAACAGCTCGTCACCTTCGGACACGAGACCGCCGCGGTGCCCAAGCCGAGTGCCGACATCGCGCGGCGCGTGGGTGCGCTCACCACCGACGCCACGACACGGACAATGCTGCTGCGGCTCGCTAACGATCTGGTCGCGTTCCAGAACGAGCGCTATGCAAGGCGCTACCTCGACTTCATCGCGACTGTCGCTGCCAGCGAGCAGGCGGTCGCACCCGACTCCATCGTGCTGACGACCGCAGTGGCGGTGAACCTGCACAAGTTGCTCGCCTACAAGGACGAGTACGAGGTCGCGCGCCTGCTACTCGATCCGGCAGCGCGCGATGAAGCACTCCATCTCAGCGACAGTGGTGGGCGTCTCAGCTATCAGCTCCACCCACCGCTGCTGAAGACTGTCGGAGTCGATCACAAGATTTCACTCGGGCCTTGGAGCGATCCCATCCTTTCGCTGCTGGCGCGCGCGAAGCGAGTGCGGGGCACTGTCCTTGACCCGTTCCGATGGACGCCCATCCGGCGCGCCGAGCGCAGCCTGCCGCATGAGTACACGGCAGCCGTCGAACGCGTGCTGCGCAGACTTCGGGCGGATCGCATCGACGATGCCGTCGCGATTGCATCGCTGCCCGATCAGGTGCGCGGCTATGAAGAACTCAAGCTGCGCCGCGTCGCCGAGTTCCGACACGCCCTCGCCGGCGCCGTAAGCCGCTACACGGACGATTGACGCCCTGGCGTGGCCACTCGGGTCGCGATACGCCACCCGCCGCTCGCGCGTACGAGCTCGTCGCGATAGACACCCGTTCCGGTGCCGCCATCGATGCGTACGGTGATCCACTTCGACACAACCGACGCGCGCGCGTCATCACCCTCGATCACCACGACCGACGTGCTGTGGTGAGCGAGTGGATGCTTCATCTTCTCGGCATAGAGCTCGCGCAACTCGTCGGGTCCGCAATGCGTGTCATGAATCCCGGCGACGGTCATGGATCCGTTGTCCGCGAAGATCTCGCCGAGACGATCCCAGGCCTTGTCGTCAACGATGTGGCAGTACAGCGCGAGCAACCGCGCGATCTCGGCATAGTTGGCAGCATTCATGGTGTCCCTGCTCCGCTCGGAAACGCCGGCGCAGTCGTTGTGAGCTGCCGGCGTAGGCAGTCTTGCCGTTCGGGGAGCGGTTCGGTGAGCCGATAGCCTCGCCGCAGCACGTTCGAAGGAGAGTCACGTGACCGCAGTGATGAAGGGCATCCGGATCCTGGAGGTAGCCGAGCACACGTTCGTGCCTGCCGCGGCAGCAATCCTTGCCGACTGGGGGGCCGACGTCATCAAGGTGGAGCACGTCGAGCGCGGCGATGCCATGCGTGGCCTAGCGACGACCGCCGGTATCAACGTCGGCGGCGACGGTGTCAATATCTTGCTCGAGCACGCGAACCGCGGAAAGAAGAGCATCGGGCTCGACCTGACCAAGCCCGAGGGCCTCGACGTGCTCTACCGCTTGGCCGATGGGTGCGACGTGTTCCTCACGAACAAGCTGCCTGCGGTGCGCGCGAAGTTGCGCATCGATGTCGACGACATCCAAGGCCGCAACCCAAGGATGGTCTACGTGAGTGGCTCCGGCTACGGCGCGCGCGGCCCCGATATCGATCAAGGTGGTTACGACTCGCTGGCGTATTGGGCGCGCGCCGGCAACGCGGCGTCGGTCAAACCGCCCGAGATCGACTACATGCCAAACCAGCCCGCACCCGCACTTGGCGACTCGATCGGTGCAATGTTCATCGCCGCCGGCATCTCGGCTGCCCTCTTGCACCGCGAACGAACGGGCGAAGCGACCGTTGTCGACGTATCGCTCCTCGCGGCTGGCATGTGGTCGATGAGCGCGGCAATCGGCATAGGCCTGCAAACCGGAACCGTATGGGGTCAACAGCTCTACGCGAACGCGACCGTGCGCAACCCGTTGGTCGGCAACTTCCGCACGAGCGACAACCGATGGTTGTCCTTCAGCATGCTTCAAGGATTCACCTACTGGCCGGGTATGTGCGAGGTGCTGGGCCATCCCGAATGGATCAGCGATCCGCGCTTTTCCACACAGCCTTCGCTGTTCGCGAACGGCCACGAGGCCGCGGCGCTCGTGGCTGCGGTGCTGGCCGACGCACCGCTTTACGAGTGGAAGGAACGGTTGCGAGCACAGCGGGGGCAATGGGCACCGGTGCAGGACACCATCGAGGTGGCCGACGACCCCATGGCTATCGCCAACGGCTATGTCCTCGAGACCGCCACCCGCGAAGGGGTGCCCTTTCGGTTGGTCACGACGCCGGTCCAGTTCGGCGGCGAGCCAAGCGCGCCACATCGGGCCCCCGATTTCAACGAGCACGGCGACGAGATCCTGCGTGACGAGCTCGGCTTCGACGAGCAGGCAATCATCGACCTCAAGATCGCGGGAGCAGTCGCCTGATTGCTCAAAGCGCGGGCAAAGATGCCGACCGTACGTTCGAATGCTCCTTCGACGATCACATTCGGCGGCGACTCACGCCCGACAACCAATAGAGACGCGCGCACCAGCTCGCTACGATCTGAGCATGTGGCAGTCGTACCGGGCCGATATCGCTCGCTACACAACAGGTGGGACTGCGTCGCGGATTCGCGCAGTGTTCCAACACCAAGGCCTCTGGGCACTCGCCGTCTATCGAGCGCTGCACCCGCTCGTTACCCATGAACGCAAGCTCATTCGCAAGCCGGCGTCGATCCTGGCGCTCGCCGCGACCAAGGGCATCGAAGTGCTCACTGGTATCTCGCTACCGGCCAAGACGACGGTCGGACCGGGGCTCTTCATCGCTCACTTCGGTCCGGTGATCATCAACTCCGATGCAAAGATTGGCGCCTACGTATCGATGCTGCACGGAACCACGCTCGGCAACAGCGGCCGTTGGGACAACCTCGAAGATGATTCGCCGACGCTCGGCGATCGGGTCTACCTCGGGGCCGGCGCATGCGTCCTCGGCAAGGTGACCGTTGGCGATGACGCGGTCGTCGGCGCCAACGCAACCGTCACCAAGTCGCTGCCGCCGCGCGCCGTGGCGGTGGGTAGCCCCGCCAAGATCGTGTCGATGCAGGGCGCGTTTCGCTATGTGGCCTACGTCGGCATGATCGACGACCCGGCGCGCCAAGCCAGCCTCGCGATCATGCAGCACGGCAACGAGCCCATCCCCGACGACCCCTCGTTCACGCCTCGCCGCTAGGTGACATCGTTGCCGCATCTGCGTTTTCGATGTCGTTCGCAGCCACGGCGTTACGCACGGCGGTCCATATCGTTGATGCCATTGGCCATCCACCGTAGAAGGCGAGATGTACGACGAGTGCGTCGAGAGCAGCCTCGTCGAGATCGCCTGATCGCAGCGCGCCGCGCAGGTGATACACCATGGGCTCGTCACGGCCGTACACCGCGAGCAGAGTGAGCACGATGAGTCGACGTTCGCGCTGCGACAACTCGGGCCGCTGCCAGAGGTCTCCGAACAGAATCGCGTTCGACAGGTCGGGGTACGAGCCCGGCGGCGCGTCGGCGGCCATAGGGGGGATCTGCATGATCTGTTCCCACCCGACCTCGGCCCGGGCCCGCAACGCGGCATACAGCGTCTCATGATCGGCTGCGGTCATACCGTGCGTCCTCCGTGGTCGACGACTTCTTCGTAGAGCGCCAAGCCGAGCGCAGGTCCATAGAACGGTCGGGCCGCTCGCGTGACCGGCACCTCGAAGCCGACCTCCGCCGCGAGATGAAATGCGTCGTCGAGGTCCTTCCACCCAAGCGTGATCGACGAACTCATGTGTTCAACGAACGAGCGATCAAGGTTCGGATCGTCCAGCGCGCCTGGCACCATCGTCGAGCGCGAAATCACGGCTTCGTCATCGGAACAGGTGCCGAACGTGGCCCGATACAGGTGGGCCATCGCGCCGAGATCGAGCCCAGCCGCCTCGGCAAACGCCATTCCCTCGTACAACACACCGAAGAGGGCGTAGCGCATCGCGTTGCGCACCAACTTCGCCGCCATGCCGGCGCCGAGCGGACCGAACCGCACGATGTCGGTGCAGTACTGCTCCATCACCGGCCGCGCCGCTTCGATGTGTGCAGGGTCCCCGCCGCACATCGCGTAGAGCGCCGTCATCGGCCGACCACCGCCGGTGCTCAGACCGGCGTCGACCACCCGGATTCCGGCAGCGTCGCATGCTGCGCCCACCTCTCGCACCGTGGCGGGTGCAACGGTGGAGTGCAAGACCAGCACCGCGTGCGGCGACGCGCTCGCGAGGAGGCCATCGGGACCCATCACTGCTTCGCGCACCTGGTCGTCGTCGCGCACGATCACCGCGAGCACATCGGCGTCGCGCGCCGCATCGGCCGGGCTCGACGCCGCGCGCGCACCGAGCGCCAAACGCGGCGCCACAGCAGCTTCTCGCGGGTCATACACCGCCACCTGATGCGTCGACTGCAACAGGGCATCGCAGACACGACCGCCCAGATCACCAAGGCCACACCACGCAACCCGCTTCGACACCCGATCACCCTTGTTGTCCATGGCCCCTCCCGAATCGAGACTACTGGCACCGCCCGACGCGGGACGACCCTCTGGGCGGCGAACGTAGGCGACCGGTCGCTTCCCACTAGATTGCGCCGCGACAGAAACCCAAGGGGGCACGACATGCAACGTCGGCTGGACAAAGAAGGACGCGGAAGATGACCACCACACCTACTCTCGAAGTTCTCGAGAACCTGATCACCACCACAATCGCACCTGCCGCGAGCGAGATTGACCGGACGGGATCGTTCCCTCGGGCCTCGATCGATGCCCTATTCGGTGCCGGCTTCGGCGGGCTCATCAGTGCCGAGGAGGTCGGAGGCGCCGGTGCGGGGTTTGCGGATGCGGCTCAGGTCATTCGCAGATTGGGCGCCGCGTGCGCGTCGACTGCGATGGTCCTCACGATGCACCTGTGCGGCACAGCCGCCATCGAGGCCTTCGGTGATACACAGACGCGACGCGCCATCGCCAATGGCGATCATCTCACCACACTCGCCTTCAGCGAGAAGGGCTCACGGAGCCACTTCTGGGCCACGATGTCCACCGCTACCGCCGCAGATGACACGCACGTTACCCTCGATGCCGAAAAGAGCTGGGTCACCTCCGCGGGAGAAGCCACCTCGTACGTGTGGACGTCACGGCCACTCGCCGTCGACGGTGCCTCGACCTTGTGGATGGTTCCCGCGACCACGCCTGGACTGAGTATCGCCGCGGCCTTTGACGGTCTCGGCCTGCGCGGCAACGCGTCGTCGCCCGTGCGTGCACAAGGTGTGCGCCTGGCGCACGCAAACATGTTGGGCGCCGATGGCGCCGGCCTCGACCTTGCGCTCGGCACCGTGCTGCCGTGGTTCCAAGTGCTCAACGCCGCGTGCAGCCTCGGCATCTGCGACACCGCGATCGCGAAGGCCGGCGAGCATCTCACCAGCGCCCGCCTCGAACACCTTGACCAATCCCTCGCCGAACAACCGCTGCCCCGCTACCGATTCGGACGCATGAAGATCACCGCCGACGCTGCGGGGGCGCTCGTCGACGATGCCTGCGTGGCGTTGAGCAGCGGCCGCGCGGACGCGCCGCTTCGCATGTTGCAGTCGAAAGCTGTTGCCGCCGAGGCTGCGCTCACGGTCACCGACGAGGCAATGCGTATCGGCGGTGGTGCAGCGTTTCGCCATGACATCGGCATCGAACGTCACTTCCGCGACGCGCGCGCGGCAAGCGTGATGGCACCAACGACCGACGCATTGCACGACATGATCGGGCGGGCGCTCTGCGGCCTGCCGCTGTTGTGAGGCGGCGATGACGAAACCGTTCGTTCTGGGTGCGGTCGCATACGCGCCGAAGGTAGTGACCATATGGGAGGGGTTCCGCGACTGGTTCGCGGAGCACGACTTCGCATTCGACTACGTGCTGTACTCGAACTACGAAACGCAAGTCGAGTCATTGCTACGCGGCGACATCGACATCGCATGGAACTCACCCCTGGCATGGGTGCGCGCCCGGCGTCTTGCCGACGCGTGCGGCCGTGCCGCGTCAGCCACGGTGATGCGCGACACGGACCAGGACCTCACGTCGGTCGTGCTGGTCCGTGTCGACTCGCCACATCGCGCGATCACCGACCTTGCAGGGCACCGCGTCGGCGTGGGCGCGATCGATTCGCCGCAGTCGCGTTTGATCCCGCTCGCACACCTGACAGAGAGTGGACTCGCGCTCGATGCGTTCGATGTACGTCGTTTCGATGTGATGGTCGGAAAGCACGGCGATCACGTCGGCGGCGAGCGAGATGCCGTCACTGCACTCATCAACGGCGAGGTCGACGCAGCATGCGTCATCGGTGCCAACCTGCTCGCGTTCGCGCAGGAGGGGCTCGTTGCAGCTGACTCATTGCGCGTCCTCTCCGAGACACCACCGTATGACCATTGCGTCTTCACCATCATCGATGACGTAGTCGACGATGAGGTGCGCCACCGCTTCGACGAGCTTTTGCTGTCCATGTCGTTCGATGATCCAGACGTGCGGGTGTTACTCGAGCTCGAAGGGCTGCGCGCGTGGCGACCGGGTCGCACCACGGGGTTCGCACAGCTCGAAGCGGCGGTCGATCTGCTCGGGCTCTATGACCGTGCCGGCGAGGTCACCGACCCGACCTACCGACCGTGACCACCGCACCAGCCGTCGTCGACCTCGGGCCCCTCGGGCTCGACGGCGGTGGGCATGTGCTCGTCAAGCTGGCGCTCGCCGACGCGGCCGACGAAACGGTCGTTGCCGTTCAGGGCACACACCCCGATCTCCTGCCGCATCTACGCGCATGGTGCACGGCGGCCGGCCACGTCTTGCTCGGCGCTGAGGCCACAACAGGCGGCGCACACCAAACGCGAGTGCTCGTGCAGCGCGGGACAGGCGCGCTTGGCCACTGGGGTGGCGCCCAGCGCGCCGGCTCTGCAGCCGTCGGCGACGTCGCCCCGATGGCGGACCGCGAGTGGGGTCTCGCCGTGCGTGGCGTTTGGATTGAGGCCGGTGGCCCCACACCACGTTTCGCGCTCGATCACAAGGACACGCTGTGGAGCGACGATGCTCCGCGTCTGTATGACCGGGCCTTGGCCGGCCAGTGGGATCCGGCGACCGCCATTGCGTGGGACGCGCCGCGTGAGCACGCAGCTCTCGTCGAGCAGGCCGTCGTACAGGTGATGACCTACTTGGTCGAGAACGAGAATGCTGCGCTGGTGGTACCGGCACGCTTTCTGGCGCAGATCCATCCACACTTCGCGGAGATCCAACACCTGCTCGCCGCGCAAATCGCTGACGAGGCGCGGCACGCGTACGTGTTCGCGCGTCGCGCCTCACTTGACACCCAACCGGCCGCGCTGTCGAGCGCCGGTGGTCGGGCATCTCTGCAAACATTGCTCGACGAACCCGACTTCGCGACGGCAAGTTTCTTGCTGAGTGTCCTCGGCGAGGGCACGTTCCTGTCGCTGCTCGGCTTTCTCGAGCGTCACGCGCCCGACGAGTGCACGCGTTCCATGGCCCACCTCGTTCGGGCCGACGAGGCACGGCATGTGGCCTTCGGCGTAGCCCATCTCGAGCGTCACTGCGCCCTCGATCCGACATTGCGGCCAAGGCTTGCTGCAGCTATCGAGCAACGCCACGACGCATTGCAATCGACCGCCGGGCTCAACCAGGACGTGTTCGACAGCCTCGTACTCCTTGCGGCGGGCGCGGTCGACCACGCCGCGATCGCACGAGGTTGGGCGGCGGTGCAACAGCTGCAACGCGACATGTTCGAGGGTCGCGTCGGGCGCCTCGCGCGCCTTGGCTTTTCGAACGAGCAAGCCAACGCCCTCGCGGCACTACATACGCGTAACTTCATGTGAGATAGCGTTATGCCGACGAGGGACGAATGAGCGGCGACACGGAAGAGCGCACCACGCGGCTTGCGATCGCGGTCGCTATCAATGTGGCGATCGTCATCACCCAGGTGATCGTCGGGCTCTACGCGCATTCGATCAGCTTGATCTCCGACGCTGCACACAATCTCACGGACGTCGCCGCAATCGGCCTCGCCGCCTTTGCACTCCAGCTCACGCGCCGCCCGGCGACGTCACGCCGATCCTACGGTTGGCACCGCGGCACGATCCTCGCCGCGCAGGCCAACGCCGCGCTGATCCTTGCGGTCACCGCGGGGATTATTTACGAGGGCATACGCCGCGTTATCAATCCGCCTGCGGTGAACGCGTTGCCGGTCGTTGTCGTGGCGCTCGGAGCGTTCGTCGCGAATGCCATGAGCGCCGTCGTCGTGCGCGACCCCCATCGCCACGATCTTGAGCATGGCCACGATGCTGAGGCCGAGCACCATCACGAGCGCCCGGATCTCAACATGCAAGCCGTCATGTTGCACCTCGCCTCGGACGCGGCTGCTTCGCTGGGCGTCGCCGGTTCCGGCGCAATTATCTGGCTCACGGGTGGATGGCATTGGCTCGACCCCGCGGTCTCGCTTGCCATCGGCGCCCTGATCGCGTGGCATGCATGGCGTTTGCTACGGTCGTCGAACGCCGTGCTCCTCGAGTCAACGCCCGAGGGTCTCGAGCCGCTCGACCTGCATCTCGCGATGCTCGAGGTGGATGGCGTCGCCGCCGTGCACGATCTGCACGTGTGGGCACTCTCGTCGCGGTACACGGCGCTGTCCGCGCATGTCGTCGTGCACGATGGCAGCTCGCTCGCCGAGGCACAGTCCGTCGCGATGACAGTGCGGGGCATGCTCGCACAGCGATTTGGCATAGACCATTCGACCCTTGAACTCGAAGAGGTTGCCTGTGCCGACAACGGCGCGCACTGCGATCATGTTTGATCCCTGAGGATCGAGCGCCGACAGCGAATGTCGACAACAATCGGCGCGACCCTCTCACCGCATGGAGTTCACGCATGCCGCTCGGCCCGCTCGACGAGTATCTCGCCCATCAGACGTCGGAGACCATCGACCACGTCGGTACCTCTGACCGCAACTTCTACGATCGCTACTACTTCAACATGCACGCGAGCAGCGACGATCTCTTCGTGATCATGGGGCTTGGGCAATACCCGAATCTCGGGGTAACCGACGCGTTCATCACCGTGTCGATCGGTACCGAGCAGCACACCGTGCGGGCGTCGCGCGAATTGGGTCACGACCGACTCGACACCAGTGTTGGACCCCTGTCCGTCGAGGTGATGGAAGGCCTGCGCAAGCTCCGGGTGCGGTGCGACGAAAATGAGTGGGGCGTACACGCCGACGTCGTGTTCACCGGTACGGTCGACGCGCTGGAAGAACCCCGTACGTTCAGCCGCCAATATGGCCGCGTGATTCAGGACGTGACCCGGTTCGCGCAGGTCGGTGTTTGGGAGGGAACGCTCACCGTTGCCGGCCAGTCGTTCGCGGTGACGCCCGATCGATGGAAGGGCGTACGCGATCGCTCGTGGGGGGTTCGACCAGTCGGTGAACGCGAAGCACCAGGCATTCGTTCACGCCAGGCGACCGATGGCTACGGCTTTCGCCACGACTGGGTGCCCATGCAATTCGACGACCACATGATCAAGGTCCAGATCGACCAAGATGGCGATGGTCATCGCCACGTCGAAGAGTCGATGCGGGTGTGGAACTCCGATCTCAACAAGCCGGTCGACCATCTCGGACGTCCGGAGATCGACATCGACTACCGGTCGGGTACACGCGAGATGCGCCAAGCAACAGTGCGCGCTGCCGATCCTTCCGGCTCCGAGATCGTCGTGACCAATACGCCGCTGCGCACGCTCTATCTGGCCGCCGGTTCGGGGTATGTGCCCGACGCCGACTGGGGCCACGGCATGTACCAAGGACCGCTCGCCGTGCAAGGCATCGTGCACGACCTCAGCGACCCCGAAGTATGTCGCCGCTACGCGATCTTGAACGAGACGCTCTGCCGCTTCGAAACGGCCGACGGCACGGTGGGATACGGAATGCACGAAAATATGCTCGTCGGCATCTACAACCCGACCGGCTTCACCACAGCAACGACCGTTGCTCCGTGACGCGAAACCCAACTTTCATGACCCATACGGAAACGGGCATCGAGCAAACCTTTGCCGTTCCTTGGTCGATCGGCCCTTGCCCGCAGAGCGCCGAGGAGTCACGATACGAGAAGCCCTTGCGGCTGTCGTAGCGCGCACGCTGCGACAGCCGCTCGTCCTGTCGGGCTGAGCCCACCCGCCAGGGCTCAGCCCGACAGCTCCGCAGAACGCGCGCCGATAGGTACCAGCTCGGTGGGCGAGAACCGATGGGCCGCTCCGCGGTCCAACATTCGCTGTGCTGTTGGGACCACGTGCGAGAACGCTCGTCTATGCGATGATCAGCGCATGACATCGTTCGCAGATCGCTATGGCCCCTGGGCTGTCGTCGCCGGCGCTTCGGACGGCATTGGCCTCGGCTTTGCCCACCAGCTCGGCGCACGAGGGGTCAACGTGGTGTTGGTGTCGCGCCGCGCCGAAGCTCTTGGCGCCGCTGCAGCGGAGGTTGAGGCGCGCCGCGGTGTGCGCACACGAATCTGTCCGGCCGATCTGACCTCGCCGGACATCGCACAGGTCATTGCCAACAGTACGGAGGACCTTGATGTCGGCTCGATTATCTACAACGCCGGCGCGGTGCACGGTGCAGGGGCGTTTCATCAGCGCCCGGTCGACGATGCGTTGTTCCTCGTCAACCTGAGCTGTCGCGGCCCAGTGTTGCTGGCGCACCACTTCGCGCAGCGGTTCGTACGCCGCGGCAGCGGTGCCATCGTGTTGATGTCGTCAATGGCCGCACTCGCGGGCAGCGGCTATGTGGCCGCGTACTCCGCAACCAAGGCCTTCGATATCAACCTCGCCGAAGGACTCGCTATTGAGCTGCGGCCGCACGGTGTCGATGCGATGGCTGTCGTTGCCGGCGCGACGCGCACCCCGGCATTGCTCGCGTCAGGCGCCAAGATCGACGACTCGTTCCCGTTCATGGAACCAGAGGAGGTCGCGAGCGGCGCGCTCGAGGCGCTCGGCTCGACCTCGGTGTGGGTCGCCGGGCCCGACAACCAGGCGTCGTACGACGCGATGCGCACGCTGCCGCGCACCGACGTGTCAAAGTTCATGACCCAAGGCTCGGCCTACCTCTACGACCTACCATCGCTCGACTGACGAGTCTCCTCGCCAAGCCTCTCGCTCGGTTCAGCGAAGCGTGGGGAGCGGCCCCCGCAGCGGTGCTTCGAGAATGCCGACGAGAACATCGGCGAGATTGGCCGCAAAGGTGGCGTCGTCAAGCTCAACCGTGCGCCGGCCCGACTCGACCAACCGCGCCCGCTCCGCGAGGGCCACGGTCATCAACATGATCAGCTCGACCACGCGTTCACGTCGAATCGGGGCCGGCAGATCAGCAGGACGCTCCTCGAGACGACCGAGGATCTCGATGAGATGATCTCCGGTGCCCGGGTTCGGCTCGCGCCATGCGCTGAAGCCTGCCGACAGCTGCGCCACGATGCGCAAATAGTCACGACCTTGGCTTGTGGTCAGATGCGCGGCATAGGGCACGACCAGCGCGGCAACGAGGTCACGGGTAGTCCCGTCCTTACCGACACTTGCGAACAAAAGGCCGCGCGCAACGTCGGTTGGTCGACCATGTTGTTCGAGGATGGAGTCGAGTACGCCTTCGCGCGAACCGAAGTGATACGTCAGGGCGGAGACGTTCCGCTGCCCCGCCGCCTCAAGAATTTCACGTACCGTCACCTGGTAGAGCCCGCGCCTCGCGAACAACCGCTCCGCCTCGCGAAGGAGACGGGCTTTGGTCGCGGTTCCGTCGCGTGGCACGAGCCCTACCGGTAGCGAGCTGAATCAGACGATGGGCAGCATTGCGGTCTCGGGGATGACCGTCGGCCACGTGATGTCAGGCAGCGGCTGCGCAAAGGTACCGAACTTCGGCTTGGCCTGAGCCCGGTAGTAGTCGGTCGAGTGCGTGCGATCCTTGTCGAACTCCGGAATCACCTTGTCGCCGAACAGCTCGAGCGTGGCCAGCACCTCCTCGTGATGCATACCTTCGATCGGCAGACCGAAGCAGAGCTGGTCCATTCCGACGTTGCCCCAGTTCGCGATCTGCTCGCTGACATCCTCAGGCGTTCCGACCAGCATGTAACCGGCCTCGATGAGCCCGTCGAGCAACGCGTCAGGGTCGCCGCCAGCAAGTGCGCGCAACGACATGGGCGCGCTCGGCCAGGTGATGGCGTCCTGCGACTTCGGCATGGTGTCGTGGTAGAGGTTCACCATGGTGACCAGGTAGCCGCGACCATTGCGCAGAGCAATATTGCGTGCTTCCTCGCGCGTGTCGCAACAGATGACCGAGTTCGTGATCATCATGTTGTCGTTCTTGAACTGGCCGATGGGCTCGGCGCAGTTCGCGATGCCCTCTTTGTAGGCATCGATGCGATCGCGTAGCGCGTAGATCGGCTCGAAATTGAAGGCGATCGCGCCGATGCCAAGCTCGCCAGCCTTCGCGAAGGTCGGCGGGTTGCCGGCCGCGACCCAGATCGGCGGGTGGCCTTGGCCGTTTGGCTTCGGCAGCACGTTGTGTGGGTACGGCACGGTGAAATGCTCGCCGTGGAATTCGTAGTCGACCTGTTCCCACATACGCGGAATCTCGCGTACGACCTCGTCCCACTCGGACTTGGTGGAGTTCTTGTCGAGGATGTTGAACGTAGCCATTTCGTGGCTACCTGCGCCACGACCGGTGCCCCACTCAAAGCGTCGGTTGGTGAAATGGTCGAGCATCGCGGCGCGTTCCGCAAAGCGGGCCGGGTGCTCCTTGCGCGGCGACAGGCTGTTGATGCCGGTCGACAAATGGATGTAGTCGGTTTGCGCCGCCACCCATCCCATCACGACCTCGGGGGCCGACATGTGGCTGTACTCCGTCAACGCGTGATGCTCACCGAACCAGGCGTACTTCCAGTTGTGCTTGTCGGCGAAGATCACATACTCGGCTTCG
>JAYUFA010000127.1:0-2439 GCA_043738925.1 Actinomycetota bacterium | reverse complement strand
ATCCCGTTGCATCTTGGAGCAGTCGACGACCCCCGGCCGGAAGATCATGCGCGATGCGCGGCGGGTGCAGCGTGAGTGTGGCCATGTCGATGATGTTGACGTCGGCGCGCTTGCCTTCCGCGAGGACGCCACGATCGGTGAAGCCATACAGCGTGGCGGTGTCGAGTGTTTGCAGCTTGACCACAAGCTCGATCGGGAGCTTCTCGCCGCGGCTGCGATCGCGTACCCAGTGGGTGAGCATCCACGTGGGTTGTGAGGCATCGCAGATCGACGCGCAATGTGCACCACCGTCGGACAAACCAAGTATGACCGCGGGATGCAGCAACATCTCGCGTGTGACATCGCTGTTGCCATTGCTGTAATTGAGCGCGGGAAGCAGCAACAGATCACGGCCGTCGTTCGCAATGAGCAGGTCATACAGCTTGTCCTCGGGCGTCACACCGTCGGCGTCGGCAATCGCGGCAACCGATCGTTCGGGGCCGGGCTCGTAGTTCGGCGGGGTGCCGAGCACAAACAACCGCATGGCGAGGTTGACCATGAAGTCGGGCATGAACGACATCGTGTCGCTAACCACGGTCTCACCGAGGATGCGCGCCTTGCGCTCAGGGTCGGCCAGTGTCTTGGCGCGTTCCGCGGCGGGGAGGTGCGCTACCTCGTCGTAACTCTTTCGGCCCACGAACGGGTGGCGTGAGTCGATGCCGAACAACACGCCAGTGGGTCGACCGGATACCTGCGGGTAGACGCGGATGCCGCGTGCGTGCGCGGCTTCGCAGGCCTCGAACATCTCGCGCCACAACTCGGGCGCGTTGTTTACTTGCGTCGACACGAAGGTGAACGGGCGGCCCGTGCGCTCGGCCAGACGGATGATCCAATCGACCTCGCTCATCGCGAGTTCGACCTTCTCGCCGACCGCGCCGAGAGGCACGATCTCGAACACGCCGGCGCCGGCATCGCGCAATGCGTCGCCCAGCGCGAACAACTCACGCTCGTTGGCGAGTGTGCCCGGTACGACCTCACCGTCTTTGGTGCGATGCGCGAGCGTGCGCGACGTGGTGAAGCCGAGCGCACCCGCTTCGACTGCCTCACGCACAAGCGAGGCCATCTTCACGAGATCGTCGTCGGTGGCTTCTTCGTTGTCGGCACCGCGTTGGCCCATGACGTACGCGCGCAATGCAGCGTGCGGAACCTGTGCCCCGATGTCGACCGACCACGCGCGCCGCTCGAGCGCATCGAGGTATTCGGGGAAGGTCTCCCACTCCCACTGCATGCCCTCGCTCAACGCGGAGCCCGGAATGTCCTCGACAGCTTCCATCAACTCGATGAGCCAGGCGTGCTTGTCGGGTGCAACAGGCGCAAACCCGACACCGCAGTTGCCCATGACCAACGTGGTGATGCCGTGGTTCGATGATGGTTCGAGCAATGAGTCCCACGTGACCTGGCCGTCATAGTGCGTGTGGACATCTACGAACCCGGGCGCTACCAGAAGGCCCGTTGCGTCGATGGTCTCGTCGGCGTCGCCCACAATCGCCGCACCCACAGCGACGATGATCCCGTCGCGGAGCGCGATGTCGCCGGTGAATGCCGGAGACCCGGTGCCATCGACAATCAAGCCACCGGTGATCAGAAGATCGAATCGTTCGGCCATGGAGGCCCCCTCCGCGCGCTGGTCAACTCTTCCAGGGTACTCGCGCGGCGCCTCGTCACCCTGGCTGAGTGTTCTAGCTTCGGGGCTCATGACCGAGCCCACTGCCGCTACGTCCCCCGTGCTCCGCTTCATACGCACTGAGGTGATCGGTCGGGTCGGTGTGCTGACGCTCGACCGGCCCGATCAGCTCAACGCCATGAGCAACGTGATGGACGAGGAGTTTTTTGTCGCGCTTCGTGCGCTCGAGGCGCACCCCGACGTTCGGTGCATCCTGTGGCGGGCCGAAGGCCGTGCGTTCTCCGCCGGGCGCGACGTGAACGAGCTCGGCAATCGTGCGCCTGGTCAGAGCGACTACCACTACATCGAGGCGGGTCACAAGGCGACTCACGAGACCTTGGTGCCGTCGCCGTGGCCGATCGTGTGCGCGGTGCAGGGTTGGTGCATCGGTGGTTCGTTCGAGCGCACGTTGTTGTGCGACATGCGCATTGCCGCCGACGACGCGAAGTTCCGGCTGCCGGAACTTTCGCACGGACTCATCCCCGACTCTGGCGGCACCGCACGCCTGTTTCAGATGTGTGGGCATGGCATCGTCACCGATCTCGTGCTCACGGGTCGCGTCATGGATGCCGAAGAAGCGTTCCGCCACGGCATCGTGTCGCGTGTGGTCGCGCGCGACGAACTCGACAACGTCTCGATGGAAGTTGCCACGTCGATCGCGCGCCTCGCGCCGCTCGCCGTGCGCGCGTGGCGCCAGAACCTCAACGATCTCGGTATGGCGATGATCACGCGGTCAC
>JAYUFA010000126.1:0-2443 GCA_043738925.1 Actinomycetota bacterium | reverse complement strand
TGTTTCGGAAACAACAGCTCGTACCCGAAGAGCAGGTCGCGTTCGTCGCACGCTTCGGCCCTCTCTGCCCCGAGCGCCAAATGTGGAGCTATATCTCGAACGCCCGGCCCGACGGCATCGTCCGCGAGGGCGCGCTGCGATTCCATTCCGACTTTGCGTTCGCGCAAGAACCGACGTTGGCAATTTCGCTGCACGCGATCGAGGTGCCGCCAGAAGGCGCACCGACGGTGTTCGCGAATGCGGAGCGTGCCGTATCGCTGCTCGAGCCGTCGCTTCGCGCGCGGCTCGTCGATGCGCAGGTGCGCAACATCTACGACTTTCAATGGCCAGACGACAAGCGACTTCGCGAGCATCAGATGGGTGTCGGTATGCCTCGTGCCGACCATCGCTTCATCGGCGCACACCCGCGGACCGGGGTGCCGGTGATATTCGCGAATGAGATGCATACGGACCGCGTGCTCGATCTCGACGAGGCGGACAGCGAAGAACTGCTCGCGGCCGTGTTCGCCGTCGTCTACGGAGACGCGAACACCCATACCCACCACTGGCAGGTCGGCGATCTTGTGCTGTGGGACAACGTCTCGCTGCATCACGGCCGACCGGCCTTCGATCGCACCGCGGCACGTACGTTGCAGCGCGTGGCCCTCGGTCGTTATACCGCGACCGAGCTCGTTCCGAATCTCGCCGAGCTCCTCGGTCGATAGACCTCTCGACCGCGCATCAACACGACAAGGCAGACAATGATGGATCAACGACTCTTCGGCCACTTGGCCCTGCAATACATGCCAGGCGACGAAGCCCCGGCGCGTCGCCTGCTTGAGTTGCTCGGTTGCACGCTGGTCGACAACGGTCCCGACCCCGGCCGTGACGGGTTCTGTACGGTTCTCCTCAACGGCGCAGACGCGAACTACGCCGACAACTTGTTTTTCCTCTCACGCGTGAACGACGAGCAACTCGCCGTCGAGGCGCTGGTGCAGGCCGCTCTGACGGGCCACGACGGTGGGGACCTTGTCGATCGCTATCGCACGAAGACCCTCGCGGCGCCGGAGTCGATCTCGCACATTGGTATCCGTTACGGCTCGTTCGATGAGCTCGAACTGGTGCTCGGCGCGATCGAACGCGAGACCGCCGCCGGCGGCGCGCTCGAGGGTCGCGCTCAACTGGTGAAGTACACGGCGCGACCGGGACTCGACGCGGACGTTGACGCTCGGCTCGCGGCCTCACCAGCTTTTCACGGCGACGAACGACCCGCGTTCGCAAACTATTGGGTGCAGTGTTTCGTGCGTACCGACGTGCTTGGCTTCGGCCTTTTGGCGCTCGGGCACACGTTCGAGCTCGATTACGTGTTCGATCCGTTCTTCGCCGAGGCACCGAGCTTCGGCACGCGACGGTGACAACAGTCGGCCGTCGCGTCGACATCATGTGACGCTCGACACTGTTGGGCGCGTGTGGAAGGATCTGACCCTGCGGCGCGTCGACGCCGAGAGGGAGCGGGCACATGTATCTCTTCACACGCGTGGCACAAGCTGCGCCGGGCAAGCTCATCGAGGCATACACGTGGGCGGCCGAGACAGCGGCGGTGGCGGCCGACAGCGGTGGAGTGCCAATCGCGACCTGGGGCTCGATCTTCTCCCCGGAGGTGGGCGGGCTGAGCTGGTCGATGCGCGTCGAGTCGATCGCTCAGCTGCACGAAGCCAATGCGAAGTCCCTCGCGTCCACAGCGTTCCACGAGGCAGCGAACAAGGGAGTCGACCTCTTGATCGGTCCACCCGCCGACGCGCTCCTTGAGATTGTCGTCGCGTCAGGCCTCGGTGATGCGCCCCCCGCGTTCGCGACCGTCGTGCAGGCCGTCGGCGCGCCCGGTCAGCTACTCGACGCGTATGCGGCCGGCGTTGAGATCGCGAACTTGTTCCACTCGCTCACCGGACAGTCGGCCATCTTCCTGCGAAACGTAACCGGGGCGTTCGGCGGCGTCTCGTGGATCACGGGTGCGCCGAGCGCTGCGGCAATTGACGAGGCGAACGCCACGCTTGCAGCGAGCGCCGACTGGCCAGTGCTCGTCAACAAGGCAGGTATGCACTTCGGTGGCGATACCACCACGCGGATGCTTCAGCGCCTCGCGTGACGAGGCACCGGCGCGTGCGATGGTGACGGCTACTCAGCGCGTGCCGTAGGAGGCGCCGACCTGGGCCTCGCGCTGGCGCGTGGTGGAGTGCACGGGATCGGTGTCGAACTTCGGGATCAGTGTCTTGCCGAACAGTTCGTAGGACTCCTTGACGAGGTCCATGTCGTAGTCACACACGGTTGATGAGAAGGTGAGCTGATCGGCTCCGACGTCGATGAAGCGCTGGATCGTGCGGGAGATCTCGTCGGGGTCGCCCACACAGCTGGACGCGGCGTTGGCGCCGGCCTTGAGTTCCTCTGCCGTGGGGTCGGGCGGCAG
>JAYUFA010000125.1:0-6456 GCA_043738925.1 Actinomycetota bacterium | reverse complement strand
CCGTGTCGGTATTCATCGAGTCGTATGCGCCGCCTCCGCAGATGCTCATTTTCGGCGCCGTCGACTTCACCGCGGCGTTGGCACGCGTCGCGAAGGTGCTCGGCTATCGCGTCACGGTCTGTGATGCGCGTCCCGTGTTCGCGACGCGCGCGCGCTTCCCGATGGCTGACGACGTCGTCGTCGATTGGCCCAACCGTCTGCTTGACAAGGTGGGCGTCGAGCTCGGACCGCGCGATGCGGTGTGCGTGCTTACCCACGATGCCAAGTTCGATGTGCCGGCCATCGTGGGCGCGCTCGCCACTCGGGTTGGGTACGTGGGTGTGATGGGTTCGCGCCGTACGCACGACGACCGCACCAAGCGTCTGCGCGATGCCGGTATCGACGCGAGCGGATTCGCCCGCTTGCAATCGCCGATCGGCCTCGACATCGGTGCACGCACACCCGAAGAGACCGCGATCTCGATCTGCGCGGAGATCATCGGGCTGCGCACAGGCCGGGCGGCGCGATCACTACGCGAGACCGCCGGGCCAATTCACTGATTACGGCGCGATTGCCTCGTCGCGCCCGTAGCCGAACGTGCCGGTGAGCAGCCCATCCTCGACCGGGTGCGTGAGTGCGAGACGTCGCACCGAACCGTCGGCGAGTTGACCGAGGTATTCGGCGAACACGTACCAATCGGTGGCTATACGCGTGAGCAGGGTGAGGTCACGCAACTCGCCGAACATCGCGACGAACGCGGCCTGCGCGTCATTCGTGGTCGTGGTGGTGAACACCCGCTGATTGCCAGTGGTGTCGTCGAGGCGAACAGCCATGGTGTGATTGGCTCGCAACGCGCTCGCGACGGATGACTGATCGTGGTCGCGTATCGCGCTCACGAACTGATCGAGCAACGCACAGTGCTGCATCTCGCGCAGCGGAAGATAGGTGCGCGGATCGTTCGATGGTGGGGGAGCGGCCACCGCATCGCGCACGATGTCGACGAACGGGTAGCGCGTGACGCACACCTCGCCACGGATGCCGTCGGCCGCGGTCGGGAACAGCACGGCGCTGTTCACGACGAACTCTCGATCGGTCGCGTCGACATCGCCGATGACGCCGGTGCCGCGCAATGTGGCGGCACTCTCGTTGAACAGATACCAGGCGGTCGACACGCTTTTCAGCTGTGCCGACGCGAGCACCACGTACGAACCGGCCCGGCCTTCGTAGTAGCCGCGGACCTGGTCGAACGTGGTGAGGACGGTGCCCTCGGGGATCTCGTTGCCTGCGCGTGTGCGGATGGGCACACCGAAGTAGACGTCGCGCGAGATCGTGGCGCAGATCGCGTCGGTATCGGTACTCGTCTCCGCGAACACGTGCGTGCGCGCTATGTGCGCGGACGCCTCACGCGCACCCACGCGTGCAAGCCAGGCCGGGAGGTGCGTGACCGAGCCACGATCGTGGTCGGTGGGCTGAGAGGTCATCGCGCGAGCGTAGGCGAGCGGCTCGCGGCGCGACGCGGCGTGAGCTCAGATGCCTCGGACGTGGAAGCGCACGCGCCACTCGGGTCGCGTGCGCCCCTCGATGAGCAGTTGCCAGATGTAGCTGTGGCCAGGCATCACGGGCAGCGTCGTGAAGTTGATCGCGAGCGGCACAGCGAGCGGTGTGCCCGGTTGCAGTCCTGTTGGCCGGCCGGCCTCGAAACGTCCGCGAACCGTGACGGGATCGTCGCGGTTTGGTACCGGGTGACCGTCTTCGTCGAGGAGATCGACCGACCACTCATGGGTGATGTTGGCGCGGTCCCACGGCACCGAAAGCAGGAGAGCGATGGCCACAGGTTGCGGGCGGGGACCGACGGCGGTGAGACCGCCGCCGAGGATGTAGAGCTTGTGATCGGCAACTTGGGCTGCGTCGGCGAGCAACATAGTGACAACCACGTCGGGCGCGTCGAGAAGTTCGCGCGAGAACACGGTGGTGGGGTCGCTCACGCGTGCCACGCTAGTGCGGTGACCGTTCTTGCCGTGGTGCTCGCTGCCGGCGGGGGTACGCGTTTTCATGGTGCAACGCACAAGCTGCTGGCGCCTCTGCGGGGCCGACCGGTTCTCGCCCATGCGGTCGAGCACGCCTGCGCGGCAGGCCTCGACGAGACCATCGTCGTCACTGGAGCGGCCGATGTGTCCGCGATCGTGTTGCCGCCTGGCGCACTGGTGGTGCACAACGCACGATGGGCCGAGGGTCAGGCCACATCGCTCGGTGTGGCCGTGGCGTACGCCCGCGAACAGGGTCACGACGCGATCGTGGTCGGCCTTGGTGACCAGCCGTTCGTGCCCGGCGAGGCGTGGCGCCTCGTGGCAGCCGTTGATGCACCGCTCGTCGTGGCGGTATTCGACGGCCACCGCACGCCGCCGGTCAAGATCGCGGCCTCGCTGTGGGACGATTTGCCGACTGAAGGCGACGAGGGAGCGCGAGTGCTTCTACGGCGTCGGCCCGACCTCGTGGTTCCGGTAGCCTGCCCCGGTATCCCGGTCGACATCGACACTGCGGAGGATCTCGCCGAGTGGAACTGAACAATGACTTCGAAGTCAGCGCGCCGATCGAAAAGGCGTGGGCTGTCCTGACCGACGTCGAGCGCATTGCGCCGTGCCTGCCCGGCGCCCAGCTCCAAGAGGTCGAAGGCGACGAGTATCGAGGCATCGTCAAGGTAAAGGTCGGTCCGATCACCGCGCAGTACAAAGGCGCCGCAACGTTCGTCGAGAAGGACGATCTGGCGAAGAGGGCCGTGCTCAAAGCCGATGGCCGCGACACGAGGGGCGCGGGGAACGCGTCGGCCTTCATCACCGCACAACTCACCTCGGTCGGTACGCGTACCAAGGTTGAGGTCAAGACCGATCTCACCGTCACCGGCAAGGTCGCCCAGTTCGGTCGCGGCGTCATGGCCGATGTGAGTGCCAAGCTCATGACTCAGTTCGCCGACAATCTCGAAAAGCTCCTCGAAGAGGACAGCGGCGACCCTGCGCTGCCCGCCGCATCGCCGGTGTCGACCGATGGGGCCACACCGACGGCGACCTCCACTGCGGCGGCCGCCTCCACGCCCCCGGTGAGCGAAGGTCCCCGCAAGATCAACATGCCCGAGCCCAAGGCAGTCGATCTGCTCGACACCGCGGGTGCTCCGGTGCTCAAGCGCCTCGCGCCGGTGATCGCCGTGCTGCTGGTGTTGTTCTTGTTGCGGCGCAAGTTCCGACGCGGGTGAACGATCGCGACGCTGTCGCGGCCCTGCTCGGGCGAGCGCCCGAGGGCGGCTTCGAGGTTGTCGTGCGTGATGCAGCCGGCGCGCCTGTCGTGATCCGCAACGATCCGTTTCTCGCCGACGGGCGTCCGATGCCGACGCGTTACTGGCTCGTTGGCGCGCGAGAGCGGCTCTTGGTGAGTCGGCTCGAAACAGCCGGTGGCGTCGGTCGCGCCGAAGCCGAAGTGGGTCTCGACACGATCATGCTCGCGCACGCGCGCTATGCGGACGAACGCGACGCGCAGATCGACCCAGCACACGTCGGGCCGCGGCCGAGCGGGGGAGTCGGCGGAACGCGCGTCGGGCTCAAGTGTCTGCACGCGCACTATGCGTGGTTTCTCGCCGATGGTGACGATGCTGTTGGCCGATGGGTCGCCGATCACCTCTCCGAGGTCAGCCATGGCTGACGTGTACGCGGCGATTGACTGCGGCACCAACTCGACCCGCCTGCTCGTGCACGACGGTGTACGCACGCTCGAACGCCTCATGCGCATCACGCGTCTCGGCGAGGGTGTGAACGAAACGCACGCGCTCACCGAGGGTGCTATCGAGCGCACGATCGCCGTGCTGCGCGAGTACCGCACCGTGATGGATCGCCACGGTGTGACCAAGAGTCGCCTCACCGCAACGTCAGCAGCTCGCGATGCGATCAACCGTGACGTGTTCTTCTCCGCCGCTGCGCGCATCGTTGGCGTCGGTCCTTCGCTGTTGTCGGGTGAGGAAGAAGGCCGTCTGTCGTTTCTCGGTGCCACGTCCGAACTCGATGCGTCGCGCGGACCGTTTCTCGTCGTCGACATCGGCGGAGGCTCGACCGAGTTCAGCTACGGAACAACCGAGTGCGAGTTCTCGCGCTCGGTCGACATGGGTTGCGTGCGCTTCACCGAGATGTACATCGAACACGATCCACCCCGGCCTGAGGAATTGCTCGCCTGCCTGTCGATCGCCGAGGCGAATGTCGATGAGGTCCGGCGTGCATGGCCAGACATCGCGCTTGCGCGCACCTTCGTCGGGCTCGCAGGCACGGTGTCGACCGCGGCCGCGGTGGAGATCGGCCTCGCCGCCTACGACCGAGATCGCGTCCATCATTTCGTGCTGACACGCGCCGCTGTCGAAGATGTGTTCCGTACGTTGGCC
Organism: Actinomycetota bacterium; assembly: GCA_043738925.1. Classification (GTDB taxonomy): domain Bacteria; phylum Actinomycetota; class Acidimicrobiia; order Acidimicrobiales; family WLNW01; genus WLNW01. Next base: position 2,060 of record JAYUFA010000125.1, on the reverse strand, counting down.
ACCGAGTCGCGTTCCGATCGCGTACACAATCCTGGTCTCGAAGAGGCACGCGCCGACGTGATCGTGGCCGGTCTGTGCGTGCTCGTGCAGATCATGCGTCAACTCGATCTCGACGAATGCTTGGTGTCAGAGAGCGACATCCTCGACGGCCTGGTGATGAGCATGCAGAGGGGCTGATCGCGCTGGCACGCGGCTGGCATCGGTGGCCGCCGCGGCGGTAGACGGCTGCGGAAACTACGATCGTCGCCGTATGCCCTTCTCCGATCGCATCCTCATGGGCCCCGGCCCGTGCAATCCCTATCCCGAAGTCATGGCAGCATTCGCGCGGCCCATTCTTGGTCACCTCGATCCTGAGTTCGTTGCGTTGCTCGACGAGACCAACGACCGTCTGCGCAGCGTGTTCCGCACGACGAACCAACTGACGTTCCCGGTCAGCGCGACTGGCTCTGCGGGCATGGAGGCAGCGTTCGTCAACGTCGTTCGACCCGGTGATGATGTGGTGATCGGTGTCAACGGTGTGTTCGGCGGACGGATGTGCGATGTCGCCGCGCGAGCCGGCGCAATCGTGCATCGTGTCGACGTCGAGTGGGGCCGCGCGATCGATCCGCAACAGTTGCTCGACGCGCATGCGGCACCGAAGGTCATCGCCGTCGTGCACGCGGAGACATCGACTGGCGTGCGCAACGACATCGCCGAACTGGGTGCAGCCAAGGGTGATGCTTTGTTGCTCGTTGACTGCGTTACGTCGCTTGGTGGGATCGAGCTCGAGATCGACGCCTGGGGTGTCGACATCGCGTACAGCGGCACGCAGAAGTGCCTCGGCGTGCCGCCTGGTCTCGCGCCCCTCACCGTGGGGCCACGCGCGGTCGATCGCATCGTCGAGACACCGCAATCGTGGTACCTCGATCTCAACATGATCAAGAAGTACGTCACGGGCGACGGTGCACGTGCGTATCACCACACTGCGCCCATTTCGATGGTGTACGCGTTGCACGCGGGCCTCGGCGTGATCCTCGCAGAGGGGCTCGAGCAATCGTGGGCTCGTCACGCCGAGTGCGGTGCGTTGCTCCAGAGCGGCCTCGTCGAACTCGGCTTCGAGCTGTTTGCGCAAGAAGGTCATCGTCTGCCCGAACTCACCACTGTTGTCGTACCTACCGACCTGCCATCGGGACTTGATGAAGCAGGCGTAAGGCGTCGCCTGCTGGAACGGTATGGCATCGAAGTCGGCGGCGGGCTTGGTGCCTACGCGGGCAAAGTCTGGCGCATTGGCTGCATGGGCCACACGGCGCGTCCGCGCAACGTCACGCTCCTGCTCGGTGCGCTGGCCGAGATCCTGCAACGCTGATGCCATGACAGCGATCTTCGGACGACGCGTGCTGTTGCGTCCGCTCACACCGGTCGACTTCGGGCAGTGGCGCGAGGTGCGACGCCGCAACGCGGACTGGCTCACCAAATGGGAGCCGGCGCGCCTTGCGGGTGCGCCCGACGTGATCGAGGATCCGCAGGCGTTCGGCGTGCGGTGCAACGCTCGTGACCGCGAACGCCAGATGGGCGCCGGTTACGGGTTCGGTGTTTTCGTCGAGGGAGATTTCGCGGGCGAGATCAACCTCACCAATATCCAGCGCGGACCGTTTCAGAACGCATACGTCGGCTACTGGATTGACGAGAAGCACGCCGGCATGGGGTACACCCCTGAGGGTGTGGTGGTGGTCTGCCGGTTCGCGTTCGAGCAGTTGATGCTGCACCGTCTGCAGATCTCGATCATCCCGCGCAACACTTCGAGTCATCGCGTGGTGAACAAGCTCAGCATCCGCGCTGAGGGCATCGCCGAGCGATACCTCGAGATCAACGGTGCGTGGGAGGACCACGTGCGTTACGCCATCACCTCAGAGGAGTGGTCGGTGCGACGCGACGAGTTCGCAGCGGTGTGGCTCTGAGCTTCGCGTAGACCGCGATCAGCGTCGCTTTCGGTTGGCGCGCTGGTGCGGCGGTGTCGCGCTCGGGCCACGTTGGTTCCGCTTGTGCTCGCATTGCACCGCGGCCGCGGCCTTGCGTGCTCG
>JAYUFA010000124.1:0-2452 GCA_043738925.1 Actinomycetota bacterium | reverse complement strand
CTCGTGTGAGGTCGTGGCGAGTTCGTCCGAACAAGAGAGAACGATGGCAGCGATCACCACGAACGACATCAAGAACGGCATGGCGCTCGAGCTCGACGGTGTGCTCTTCCAAATCGTCGACTTCCAACACGTCAAGCCTGGGAAGGGCCACGCGTTCGTGCGCACGACCTTGAAGAACCTGCGCAACGGCGCAGTGATCGACCGCACGTTCCGCGCCGGCGAAAAGGTCGAGCGGGCGATTATCGACAACCGCGAGATGAACTTCCTCTATCGCGATTCCGACGACTACGTCTTCATGGACAACATCACCTATGACCAACTCACCGTCGCGCCGACCGTGCTGGGCGATGCGGGCAACTACATCGTTGATGGCTCCACGGTGGTCTTGCGCATGTTCGGCGACGAAGTGGTCGGAACCGAACTGCCGGCGTCGGTCGAGCTGAACATCGCCGAGACCGAACCGGGCGTACAGGGTGACCGAGTATCGGGTGCACGCAAGCCGGCAACGCTCGAAACCGGCCTCGTCATCCAGGTGCCGCTGTTTGTGAACCCCGGTGACCGCGTCAAGGTCGACACGCGCTCGGGCGACTACATCACCCGCGCGTGACCGACGCTGCTCGTTTCGGGTCGCGGCGCGAGGCACGCGAGATGGTGCTCGGCATCTTGTACGAAGCCGACGTACGCGGCGATTCCATCGGCGACGTCGTCGCTCATCAGGTGCTCGAACCACCTGCGTACTCGATGACCTTGTTGCAGGGCGTCGCCGAGCATCTTGCCGACATCGACGCGCTCCTCCGGCGCTACGCGCGGGAGTGGGCGTTGGAACGCATGCCGGTCATCGACCGAAATGTCTTGCGCCTCGCGGTGTATGAGCTGCTGCATCGCCCCGATGTGCCTACGGGCGCCGTCTTGTCCGAAGCCGTCGAACTGGCATCGCGTTATTCCACCGCCGAATCAGGGCGATTCGTCAACGGTCTTCTGGCGACGATTGCGAACGAGTTCCGGTCGGACCCGGCGCACTGAACAGGCTCCGTAGCGGGGGCTTCGCGATCTTGCCCATCGGTGTGCGGCGGAAGCTGTCGACGAACGCCCAGTGGTCGGGAACCTTGTAGCGCGCCAGGCGTTCGCGGCAGTACGCCGCGAGTGTCGCGACATCGATATCGACGTCAGTTCCTCGTTGGATCACGGCTGCGACCCGTTCACCGAGGCGCTCGTCGGCGATGCTCAGCACCGAACACGCTGCCACCGCAGGATGCTCGAGCAGCACCCGTTCGACCTCGGCCGGATAGACGTTCGCGCCACCGCGGATGATCACATCCGTCATGCGGTCATGGACGAAGAGCCGCCCGTCGCGGTCAAGTATCCCCAGATCGCCCGTGTGCAGCATGTCGCTGCGCAACGCATGGGCGGTGGCTTCTGGCTGGTTCCAGTAGCCAAGGAATGGTGTGTACACGTCCGCCCACGGCCCACTTCGCTGCGATCGCACGCAGATCTCGCCGGTCTCGCCCGGAGCGAGTTCGCTGTCGTTCTCGTCGACGATGACCAGCTCGATCGGAGCGAACGCGGGGCCACTACAACCGGGGGTCGCGTTGTCGGCACGTTCGCGTGCGACGGCTGTCGGTGCTTCGGTGAGACCGTACCCGGTCAGCAACGGCACTCCGAATCGCTCACGGAAGCGTTCACGCAGCGCTCGTGGTGTGGACGAGCCACCGCACTCCGGTCGGCGCAGGGTGACGAGGTCGGCGACCGACACCTCGGCGTGATGGAGCAAGTCATGGACCATCGTGGGGGCGAACGTCATGCGCGTGATGCCCTCGTCGCGTATCCAGTCGCGCACCCCGAGCGGATCGGTGCGATCGACGCAAACGCACGTGGCGCCTGTTTGCCATGCGAAGAGCGGCCCGAGCACCATCAGGTTCAGCAGGGTCAACGGCAACAACACGCCGTGGCGTTCGTCGGGCGGGCCGGGATCATTGTCGCGCGCATCGGCGCCGGGCCACAGCATGTTGTGCTGGGAGTGCACAGCGCCTTTGGGGAACCCGGTGGTGCCGCTGGTGTATGCGATCGCAGCCGGCGCGTGCGGGTCGATGAGTGGCCGTTGTGCGCGCGGCGGAGCGCCCCGCGCGGTGTGGGTGCACGCAACCCACGAGCCCACCGAACCGGTCGGGTCGATGGTGCGCACAGCCGTCGCCACGTCGGCAACGGAGACTGCGATGTCCGGGCTGGTGATGAGCAGGCGGGCGTCGCAATCGACGAGCATGTGCCGTTTCTCGGGCGGCGCCAGCGCGGTGTTGATGCCGACCCAGATCGCGCCGATGTGCATCGCCGCGATGAACGCGATCACGAGTTCGGGCTGGTTCGGCAACGATGCCGCGACGCGATCTCCGCGTTCGATCCCCAGCGATTCGAGCGAGCTGATTGCCGCGGTCACTTCGGCGGCGACTTCGCCAAA
>JAYUFA010000123.1:0-2454 GCA_043738925.1 Actinomycetota bacterium | reverse complement strand
CGCCCCACTTGGTTGGGCGAATCCGCACCAACGAGCGCGGCGATAGCCGCTCAGTCCCAACTCGTTCGCCAACCTATGGTTGGCGAACGAAGCCCTCGTCGGTGTCGGCGCGACGCTTCAGCTCGACGAAAGCGATCTGCAGTTGCGCCCGTGCTTCACGCAGCACGGGTTCGTTCTCGCCGAGCCGGCCCTGGAGCTTGTCGAGCACCGCTCCCATCGCATCGATGCCGAGTGTGGCGTCGACAAAGTTCGGCGGCGTCTGTGACAGGTGGATGGCCGCCAGTTCGTAGAGCCCCATGATGTGATTGGCCACGATCACGTCAGCCGGTGTCGAGGCCACCTGGTCGCGCACGTCGGCCATCTCCTCGGCGAGAGCTTCGGCCTCGGCCCGTTCGTCCTCGGAGAGCTCGTCGACGTGGCGCTGGACGTCTTCGGCCGGGTGACGCACGGGGTGTTCACCATCGGGGGTCCACAAGCTCATACAGGTCTCGTTTTCGTGAAAGGTAGGGGCCGGAAACGGGGTCTCGTGGTAGTGCACCGCGAGCCTGATACTCTACGACCCACAACCCAGCGGAAAGTGGGGCATCCAGGCATGGTCGGCGCGTCCGGCTCGGTGTTTGGTTGTCCCCGCCCGGCCACCGCGCCCTCGGGCACGTGTGCGTCCGGGTCGATGCAGCAAAGCACCGGGGCAGCGCGGCCATAGGTCCGATGCGTCGGTGTCGGCGGGCGTCGGCTTCTCCGGCGTCCGCCTGATCCTTTTTGGGCGGTCGTGTTCTCGACCCTCAGAGGAAGGACATGCGCATTGATGAGCCGTGATCGGCAATAGCTCCGCCGACAACGAGTAACGAGCCCCGCTACAACGAACGCATCCGCGCTCGCGAGGTACGGCTCATTGCTCCCGATGGCGAGCAGTTGGGTATCCGCCCGTTGCCTGAGGCGCTTTCGATTGCGAAGCAACTCGACCTCGATCTCGTTGAGGTCGCGGACAAGGCAAATCCGCCTGTGTGTCGCATCATGGACTACGGGAAGTACAAGTACGAGGCCGCACAGCGGGCCAAAGAATCCCGCAAGAAGGCTTCGAACATCTCCGTCAAGGAGATGAAGTACCGCCCGAAAATCGGAGCCGGTGACTTCGAGACGAAGACCCGAAAGGTCGAGGAATTCCTCGGCGAGGGTCACAAGGTCAAGGTCACCATCATGTTCCGAGGCCGCGAGATGCAACACCCCGAACTCGGACGCAAGATCCTCGACCATGTCGCGGCGACCGTGTCCACGGTCGGGCAGGTCGAGGTCTACCCCAAGCAGGATGGCCGCAACATGGTCATGGTGCTCGGGCCCGACAAGAAGGCACAAGCTGCGGCAGAAAAGAAGCGCAAGGTGAGCGAATCCGACCGGACCGACGAGGTCCATGACGAGACGTCCACTGTCAGCGAGGCCGCGCCGATTCTCGACGAGGTCGAAGCTGTCGATGCTGAGATTGTCGAGGCCGAAATTGCCGAGGTCGAAGGCGACACCCCAGCCGAGTAACTCCACCGACTGATCACGATCTCCCCAACGCGCGTCACCACGACGCGCGGATCCACGCGCCGGCTTGCCGCGGGCGACCATGGCGCCATGCGCGCGGTGGCCGACGTGCGTCAGCGACTCGACGGGCCAGCACTGACGGCCCGTGTTCCAAAACGAAGGAAAGACCAATGCCCAAGATGAAGACCCACCGAGGCGCGGCCAAGCGCTTCAAGGTCACCGGTACCGGCCGCATTCGGCGTCGCCGGGCCAACCTGCGCCACATCCTTGAAAAGAAGGGCCCCGGTCGCAAACGCCGGCTCACCAATGATGCCGACCTCGCCCCTGGCGACGCCGCGCGCATCAGTCGCCTGCTCAACAACCACTAGGTCGAGCCGCCCGTCAACGGGCGATGCCCGGTCGCGCCTGAACGGCGCCCGCCGGTGGTTGCTCCCCGGCACGATTGTACTGATCCCCCCTGTTCTCGAAAGGAGTCACCGATGGCCAGAGTCAAGCGCGCGGTGAACGCCAAGAAGCATCACAAGGCCGTTCTCGAAAAGGCGAAGGGCTACTACGGCAACCGCAGCCGTACGTATCGTGCGGCGAACGAAGCCGTCATGCACGCCGGCAACTATGCGTTCCGCGACCGTCGTGCGAAGAAGGGCGAGTTTCGTTCGCTGTGGATTCAACGCATCAACGCAGCGTGTCGCCAGAACGATGTGAGCTACAGCCGCTTCATCGCTGGCCTCAAGGCCGCCGGCATCGAAGTGGACCGCAAGATCCTCGCCGACCTCGCGGTGCGCGACGCCACAGCGTTCGCGTCGCTCGTCACCGCCTCACAGGCAGCGCTCGTCTGACGATGCTCTTCGCCGGACGGGATCGCCAGATCCTTTCGGCCCGCAATCCGCGTCTCGCTACACTGCGGCGTCTGAGCGGGCGCCGTAGTGATCG
>JAYUFA010000122.1:0-2457 GCA_043738925.1 Actinomycetota bacterium | reverse complement strand
TTCGTCGGCACCCCCGGCTAAGGGGACGTGTGGACGTGGGTGGCGATCGACGCCGAGACCAAGTTGGTTCCTTCATGGCTCGTCGGTGAGCGCACCACGATCGACTGTTACGAATTCCTGCGCGACTTGAAGGAGCGGATGCTTCCCGGTCAGCGGATCCAACTCTCGACCGATGGATTCAGTTCGTACCTTCCCGTCGTCGACGCCTTGTGGCGCGGGAACATCGACTACGCGCAGATCATCAAGGAGTACGGCGCGGGCGACACGGACCACCGGTACTCGCCCGCGGTGTGCCAGTCGATCCAGAAGCGCAAGATCAGCGGCGACCCCGACGAGAGCCTGGTCTCCACGAGCTACGTCGAGCGTCAGAACCTAACGATGCGGATGGGGATGCGCCGGTTCACTCGGTTGACGAACGGGTTCTCCAAGAAGGTCGAGAACCACGCGCACGCGGTCAGCCTGCACTTCATGCACTACAACTTCGGACGGCCCCACAAGACCCTCACAAAGCGGTACGGCAAGCCCACGACGCCCGCCATGGCCGCAGGTATCACCGCCTACCCCTGGTCGCTCACGCAGATCGCAGAGCTGCTCGACTGATCTACGCTCGCAGCGGTGCCGAAGCCCTACCGACGCCGCTATGGCGTGATCTGGCGGCCGAGCCAACTCGGCATACCTAGGCAACCGCGGCGAGGGTCGTTGCTTTGGCCTACGTCATGGGTGAATGACGGCGGCGACGACGAGCCACTGTCACCGCGCGGCCGATGGATCTATCACTGGATCGTCGGCGGGATCATCGCGATTGGCGTGATCCTGCTAATCGTCTTCCGCTAAGGATCCACGCCAGGTTAGTACGCGCGTAATATTGTGGGGGTGTGGAGGTCACGCCGGAGGCGCTCGCGCGATTCTTCGATGTGGTGCTGCCGCACATGAATGAGGTGCAGCGGCGGGTTGTGGCTGGTGCAGCGTCGGAGATGTTGGGGCGGGGCGGCAAGACGGCGGTGGCTACGGCGTCGGGGATGAGCCGCAACACGGTGATCAAGGCCGAGGCGGAAGTGACCGCGGGGATTGCGCCGGCGGTTCGGCTGCGAGCGCCGGGCGGTGGCGACAAGTTGTTGATCGACAAGCAGCCCGGCCTGTTGGAGGCGCTCGACGAGTTGGTGTGGCCCGAGACGCGCGGCAACCCGATGTCGTTGCTGCGTTGGACGTCGAAGTCCTCGACGAACCTGGCGGAGGAGCTGGTGCGCCAGGGCTTCGAGGTGTCGTCGCGCACGGTGCTGCGCTTGTTGCACCGCCTCGGCTATTCGTTGCAGGCCAACGCCAAGGTCACCGAGGGACGCCAACATCCCGACCGCGACGCACAGTTCCGTTATCTCAACGACATGGCGGCCGGGTTCATCGACGACGACCAACCGGTGATCAGTGTCGACACCAAGAAGAAAGAGTTGATCGGCGACTACGCCAACGGCGGCACCGAATGGGAACCCGAGGGCGAACCGACACGCGTGAGCGTGCACGACTTCGCCGACCGCGCGCTCGGCGAACACGCCAAGGCCATCCCCTATGGGATCTACGACGTGGCCAACGACGAAGGCTGGGTCAGTGTCGGCGACACAGCCGACACCGCCGAGTTCGCGGTCGAGTCCATCCGACGCTGGTGGCAAACGATGGGACGAGCACGCTTCGGTGATGCCGATCGGCTGTTGATCACCGCGGATGCCGGCGGCTCCAACGGCTACCGGCTCCGAGCCTGGAAAGTGCACCTCGCCGCGCTGGCGGCCGAGACCGGCCTGCGCATCACCGTGTGTCACTACCCGCCCGGCACCAGCAAGTGGAACCGGATCGAGCACCGCATGTTCAGCTTCATCACGATGAACTGGCGCGGCCGGCCCCTGACGACACTGCGCACCATCATCGAACTCATCTCCGCGACGAGCACCAGCACCGGGCTCACGATCCAAGCCGCCTACGACCCGAACTGGTATCCCAAAGGCGTCAAGATCACCGACGCCGAACTCGCGGCGGTGCCAGTCGAACCGCACGACTTCCACGGCGAATGGAACTACACCATCAACGCGCAACCAGACCCGGCGTGAGCCCTTACGTGCCCGGCTGGATGCTCGCACACGCCGAGAACGGACGTCTCGCCGAGCAGTTCCTCTCCGACACGTTCACCAAACAGCACATCCGTCCCGGTCAACTACGCGTGCACTCCGATAACGGCGGACCGATGATCGCTAAGCCCGTCGCGTTCTTGCTCGCCGATCTTGGTGTCACCAAGTCTCACTCGCGACCGCACGTGAGCAACGACAACCCGTACTCCGAAAGCCAGTTCCGCACCATGAAATACCGGCCCGGGTTCCCCGACCGGTTCGGCAGCATCGAAGACGCCCACACGTTCTGCACATGGTTCTTCGGTTGGTACAACCACGAGCACCGCCACTCAGGTATCGGGTT
>JAYUFA010000121.1:0-17277 GCA_043738925.1 Actinomycetota bacterium | reverse complement strand
TGCACTTTCTCAACTCGGCCGACGGCAACGAGATCATCCCCACGTTGAAGACCGGTGATCTCGCGAAAGGTACGGTAAGCGTCGATCCCGACGGGTTTCCGTTGCTCTATCACGGCTCGCGCGACAATTACCTACGCGTCGTCGCCTTCGATCGCGATGAGCCCACCGTTCTGTGGAAGCTCAACGCGCACGATGTCAGCCCAACGCTGTGGAATGACGACTGGGACGGCTCGCCGCTCATCATCGACGACTACTTGTTCGAGGGCGGCGAGAACAGTCGCATACATGTCGTAAAGCTCAATCGGTCCTACGGGCCCGACGGCAAGGTTCGCGTCGACCCAAAGCTCGTGTGGGACGCGGCCGGGTGGGACGACGAGCTCCTCACGTACATCACCGACAAGCAGGTGTCGATCGAGAACTCCGTGGCCATCGTCGGCAACACCTTGTATTTCGCGAACTCCGGCGGGCTCGTTCAAGGCTGGGACATCAGCGGCTTGAAGAATGGCGTGGCGCCAACGCGGGTCTTTCGCTTCTGGACCGGCGACGACACCGACGCGTCGATTGTCGTCGACAGCGAGGGCTACCTCTACGCCGCGTCCGAGTGGGAGCGTCACAACGATCGCTCGCGCGACATCGGCCAGATCATCAAGCTCGACCCGCGCAAGCCTGACGATCCGCTCGTGTGGTCGATCAAGGATCAAGTGGCAGTGGGCAAATCGGGTGTGTGGGCCACACCCGGTTTGTACAAGGACATGTTGTACGTACCGACCAACAGCGGAGAACTGTTGGGCATCGACCGCGCGACAGGCAAGGTGCGCTGGCGCAAGAAGCTGCCCGGCCCAACCTGGCAGTCGCCAGTCATCATCGATGACGTATTGATCGAAGGCGATTGCAGCGGCGTGCTGCACGCGTACGACGTGCGCGACACGAAGATCGATCCACCTCAGCTGTGGTCGGTGCAACTCTCGGGCTGCATCGAGTCGACACCTGCGGTGTGGAACGGGCGCATCTACGTCGGCGCCCGCGGCGGCAAGTTCTACGCGATCGGCGATCGCTAGCTGATGAACTCGCCGGCGTTGACGAAGATTGCCTGACCGGTGACCATACGGGCGCGATCACCGAGAAGGAAGGTGACCATCTCAGCCACGTCGTCATCGGTCGGGATCTCGCGCAACGGCATATTCGCCGTGATCTCGTCGATCACCACTTGCTGATCGACGCCGCGTTCCTTCGCTGCTGACGCGACATAGCCCTGTACGGCGGGACCCCACATCCACGTGGCGACCACGGTATTGACACGGATCTTGTCTGGACCCAACTCGACCGCGAGTTGCTTACCGAGAGTACGCAACGCCGCCTTTGATGACGCGTAGGCCATCTGCATCACGCGCGGTAGATCGGTGGACTGTGAACCGATCATCACGATCGAACCACCATGCGTCCTCATCGGCGCGAGAGCGGCCTGCGTGAGTTGCATGGTGCCGAACACGTTGATGTCGTAGATCATCCGCCATTGATCGAGGTCAGCTCCCTCGAGGCCGCCGAAGCTGTAGTCGTGCGCGGCGACGTGCACGACGCCGTCGAGACGACCGAAGCGCTCCAACACACCGGCGATCAGGCGCTCGCACGACGCGGCGTCGGTGATATCACATTGCAACGCCTCGATGGCTGAGCCGCTCGGATCAAGTTCGGCACAGATCGACCGCAAACGGTCGATCTGGCGAGCCGCAGCAACCACGCTTGCACCCTCGCGCAGCGCGATCTGCGCGATGTCGTGCCCGAGACCGGGGCCGACGCCCGAGATGAGGACCACCTTGCCGTTGAGTTCACCCATGTCATCCTCGATCTGATCTGGAAGGCTTGTGCCATGTGCCGAAACATCACCACACTGCGCGGCCTTGAGCCGTCCGCAACCGCCGAAGAGATCGAAGCCGCGGCCCGTCAGTATGTCCACAAGGTCAGTGGCGTGCAGACCGTGTCGGCAGCTTCACAGATCGCGTTTGATCTGGCGGTGCTGCGCGTCACGCAGGCCACGCACGACCTTCTCGAATCGTTGCCGCCACGCAGGCAACCGCCGCGCACCGTGCCCCCGTTGCGCCGACTGCGCGCCTGACGAGCGTCGGGTCAGTCGACCTGAAGGCGACGCACCAGGTCTTCCTTCTCCAGCTCGAAGTCGTCAAGAGACAGGTCACCGTCGGCGTAGCGGGCATGCACTGCCGCCAATGCGACGAGCACATCGTCTTGCGACATCCGTGAATCGTCGTCAACAAGGTCGCCGGGTGCGTCGGCGACACGTTGATCGCGTCGTTCGCGCTTCGCCACCGCCTTGTCGCGTCGATTCTTTTCGAGCTGCCTTTTCGAACTTCGTGCCTTGGCCATCGGCCTCCTTGGGCGTGCACCCTATCCGCAACGCCGCGGCACCACGCGACCGCACCACATCGCTCACGGATTGCCGAGAGGTCGCGTACGCTCGTTTCGTCGAACGCATCCGGAAGAACGTGACACTTCTCACGCAGTGTTTACCCTCTTTCCATGTCTTGCCGAGACTTTCCGTGATAGGCGTAGAGAAAGCGGTTCGGGAGGTCGCGACGTGAAGGTATTGGTGATCGGTGCAGGCATCGCGGGGCCGGTTGTGGCGCTCGCTTTGTTGCGCGCGGGCATCGCGACAGAGATCTTCGAGTCGTACGACTTCGTCTCAGACGACGTCGGCTCGTGGCTCACGATCGCCATCAACGGCCTCGATGCGCTTCAGGCCATCGATGCACACCACATCGTGACGTCCGTGGGGTTCACCACGTCGCACAATCGGCTCATGAGCCGCCGCGGCACGGAGCTTCGCACGTTCAGTATCGGCGACGCGCTCTCCGACGGGACCAAGAGCCAGACCGTGAAGCGCGCCGCTCTGTACCGGGCGTTCATCGACGCAGTCACGAAGGCGGGCATCCCGGTCCACTTCGCCAAGCACCTCGTGCGTACCGAGTCCCTGCCCGACGGTCGCGTCGTTGCCCATTTCGCGGACGGCAGCGAGGCAACTGCCGACCTCGTGATCGGGTGTGACGGCCTGCGCTCGGCCGTGCGCAGCACGATCGACCCGACCGCGCCCCCGCCGCGCTACGTCGGCATGGTGAACTTTGGCGGCTACGCCCCCGCCGACGCCTACCCAGCGGCGTTGCGCACCGAAGTCGGCGTCTGGGAGATGCGCTACAGCCAACGAGCCTTCTTCGGACACGTCACCGACCCCACCGGCGGCAGTGTGTGGTTCGTGAACCAGCCCCGCCCCGAGGTCAGCCGGGCGGAGCGCGATAACACGTCGGGCGAACTGTGGCGCAAACAGCTCGTGGAGTTGTTTGCCGACGATCCTGGTCCCGCCGCGGCACTCATAGCCGCTGGCCAACTCGACATTGCCGCGGACAACGTGTTCGACCATCCCTCCACCCCCCGCTGGCACACCGACAACATGGTGGTGATCGGCGACGCCGCCCATGCACCGTCGTCCATCTCGGGCCAAGGGGCCGGCATGGCCATCGAAGACGCCGTCGTGCTCGCGCAATGCATGCGCGACATTCCCCATCTCCCCGACGCACTAGCCGTTTACGAGCACACGCGTCGCGAGCGCGTCGAGCGCATGGTCGATCAGCAATCGCGCGGCATCAGCAACAAGTTGCCCGGCCGTGTCGCGTACGGATCGATCCCGCGACCGTGGGGTCGCGAACGTGAGACCCCCGCAGTGTCCAGGGTGCTCGACCGCGTCGAGGAGCGCACCCGCGAAATGGCGCTACGCGTCATCTATCGCTGGTTTATCACGCAGAAGACCGCGCGCTGGGCCTACGAACATCACATCGACTGGAAGACGTCATACGCGCCGAAGGGGGCCGAGCGCGCACCTGCGCAGCTCACGCCCTCTGGTGCGCTCTGAACGTCGCTCCGAAGAAATGTGGGTGCGCCCGCGACAAACAGGCATCGTGTAGCGTCCTTCGGCGAACAATTCTCGTCTGCCCATTCGCCGGTCCGACGTCGAGCAAGGAGCGCCCGTACCCATGCGCAAAAACTTCCAGGTCCTCTCCCTCGCGCTTCTCGCTCTCGCGCTGGTGCTGACCTCGTGCTCATCGAGCGCAAAGTCCGCGACGTCGACGAAGGGCACGGTCAAGCTCGGCTCGCCGACGACCACGGCCAAGGGAGCGTCGGGCGTCAAGTCGGGCGCCACGGGTGCCACCACCACCACGGTCAAGGTTTCGGGCGCCACGGGCACGAGCAAGGGCAAGGTCGCTGCGTCGTTGCCCACCGTCACCGCGCCGGCGACCACGCTCAAGAAGGGCGCGGGCCCGCTGGCCACGCTGAAGCCCGTCACCACGGTGCGAGCCGCGTCAACCCTGCCACCGGTCACCGTGCCGAGTGGTTCAGCGCCCGCCAAGCCCGATGATCGCAACTGCAGCGATTTCGCTGATTGGTCCGAGGCCAAGCAATTCTTCGACACCTACTACCCCTACTACGGCGACGTCGCCCACCTCGACGGTGATGCCGACGGCATCCCGTGCGAGTCGTTGTCGGGCTCACCGAAGTAGCTCGGGTCCGCGCGGCGCTGTCCGTGACATCCCGATGAGCAAACTCGTGCAGATCACCTTTTCGAACCACAGCGACGTTGCGTTGACGCGCACCGACGCCAAGGGAAACTGGCAAGACGGCAACGAGCCATCGGCCTCGGTCGAGTCACAGACCGGCGTCGGGTGGGCCACCGAAGGCGATGGCCACGTCACCTACCGCATCGGTGACGACGATACCGCCGTGCTCACGTTCGCATGGGACGACGCGCACGGCGGCACCTACCACTTCGACCTGTCGTCGGGGTGGGAGCTGCTCGTCTCCGTGGACAACGAGACGTTCGACGTGCATTTCGGGCCGACCAACCCGCGCGTCGTCGAAGGTTTCACGCCGAGCGCGAACGGGTTCGCGTTTCCGAACACCTTCCCCGACGATGCCGCGCTCAAGACGATCGACCTCGGCGTCACGAAGTTGCCGATCGGCAAAGCCGCGAACGGGCTCTGCGGCGGCATGACCTTCGGCGCGCGCGACTACTTCGAGGCGGGTGTCGCCATCCCGGCCGATACCGAGTCGCCAACCGGTCAAGGTGTGCCACTGTTCGACTATCTCGTCGACCGCCAGATCGCCAGCTTCGATCTGCCGCATCTGCCGGCCACGCTCTTGGCCATCATGAACCCGGCGTATCCCGATCACGACGGCGGGATTCTCGGCCATTTCGGCGCGGACGGTCGGGCTCGACTCATGGCCCGCTCCGAGTTCGCGAAGATTCGCGCCGCGATCGATGGCGGCAAGCCGTGCCCGATCTGCATCATCAAAGCGAAGTCGGCCAACCCGGCGGCGCTCGGCGAGAACCACCAAGTGCTGGTGTACGGCTACCAGGTCGACGGCACGCAACTCACGCTGTGGGTGTACGACCCGAACAACCCAGGTCACGACGATGCCGGCCTCGTGCTCGACATCGGCCGCACCGATAAGACGATCGATGTTGCGGTCAGCATCGAGAATCTCAACTCGATCTATTGCTACGTGGTCACCAACTACCAGCCCGCCGCACCACCGGGCTGAGCGGGGCTCATCGCAGAGCGGTGGTCCAATCGGTGGCAATGCGGACCTGCGCTTCACCAAGCTTCAGCCGACCGCCGCAGACCAGCGAATGCAGCTGTTTCTCTACCGTGTCCTTGCTATTCGCGGTGGCCGACTGCGCGTCGGATGTCGCTGGTTGTGGCCACAGGTTTCGGGTGTCGTTCGCGCCGCCGAGATCGAGCGGTACCAAGTGGTCGTAGGCAGTCGTTCGATCCGGCGCGAGGCCGTACGCGATGAGTGCAACCGCCTTCAGCTTGTTGGTCACCGACGCGGCCGGACGCACACCGGTGGTATAACCCGGCGAACAGATCGTCTCGCGCACATTCGACTGAGTGACACGCGTCGCGATCACGCCCGGAGTACAAACCGGATCGGGCAACGCCTGGCCGTTCGCGGCATACCGCAGCGCGCAGGGCGAGGGAACATCGTTGCCGTTCGCGATGCGCTTTACGTCGCCTTGGACCGCGAGCAGGCGTCCCGTGGGCTCGGGCTCATCAGGGCTCGGTAGCGCGTCAGGAGCACTGCCGTCGGGCACGGTGGCATCGGGTGTGCCGGCATCGCTCGACTGCTCGGCGGCCGACACCTCCCCACTGTCGCCGGTGCTCGTCGGGGCGGACGAATCCGACGGATCTGCAGGCTGAGCGTGCGAGCTGTCACGCCACGCACCCACCAGCACGAACGCGATCAGCACGACCAACGAGGCCATCGCCAGCGGACTGCCGTGACGACGCATGCGCCGCCGCAGCAGCCGACTCAGATCCACGTGCCGGGACGCTAGTGCTTCGTTCGCCAACCATCCGTTGGCTGGTCAAGGCACGAGCGCGCTCCTGCGTCGGACATGGACAGGCGCATCCCGGGTGCGGGATTCTGTCAACCTGCGCAGGGTGTCAGATCGTAGATCAGGTTATGGTCGTCGTCGTAGACGGTTGCCGCGCAGGGCAGCAAGCGAGCGACGTCGCTTGGTCTCGTAAGCCGCGGAGATTCGACGTGCTGAACGACCAGAAGACCGTGTTTTTCGCCAACAAGTCGGCCCAATTCGAGAAGGTCCGCCGCAAAATGCGGGTTCTCCTGAGCGGTGAGTTTGTCATACGCGGCCGGTGACACGATCGACCCGCGGCCGGTGCTTGCCCAGACGAACTCGGGAACGCTCGTGGCGATGACCACGTCGGGGGGATACGTATCGAGTTCCGCGAATACGGCTTCGCGAGCGGCGCCGTCGGGCACGGAGAGGCCCTGGGGGTAGGTCCCGGTCGTCACTTGGGCGCGGAGAGCGACCAGCACAGCACAGGCTGCGATCGCGAGGGCAGGCCGTGGCACAGCGGCGATGACGCCGACCACCAGAATCCCGAATGCCAGCTCAGCGGGCAGCATCAGACGCCTGTCGAAGCTCACGTCCGCGTCCAACCAAGTAGTGGTCACGAGGAGCACGGCGATCTGGGTGGCCGCAAAGGCGACAAGCGCTACGGCGACCCGCCGAACCGTTGGGTCGTATCGAGTCGAGTCATTCTCGAGGTCGGCGGCGAACACGACATCAGGCCGATTCCAAGCCCACCATGCCGCGCTGGCGACACACGCCAGGGCGATCAAGGCGCCGACCTGCAACCTCGCGTTACTGCCGTCGCCGAGCAACCACAAACCTGCAGTCGACACGAAGAGCCGAGCGTCGACAGTACCGGGTGGGTGCCACACCACGGGCCTCGCCGCGTTCGGGCCGCGCCAGGCATTCGCAGCGAACACCGCGCCGAGGGCGAGCACCGACGGGCCGACAGTGCGCGCCAGTGTCGCGACCTGGCGCGAGACCGTTGCGCGTCGATCGAAAGCAAGCAAGGCCACCGCCAGCGCCGCGCCGATCCCGCCGTAACGCAGCAACGTCGCAAACGCGGCAACGCCGCCCGCTGTGTATTCGACCGCGCGACGCGAGAACGCGCGGCCACCGGGAAGGCTCACGCCACCGCCCGTCGCCGCGAGGGCAATCGCGGCGAGCGCGACACCGGCTGCGATCGCGTCGGACAGAACCCACATGGCTGTGCGTTGCAGCGCCGGCGTGACGCCGACGACGAACCCAGCAGCGGCCGCAGCCGTCGTCGTTGCGCCGAGTGCCCGCGCGAGAGCTGCCGCAGCGACCACCGTCAAGAAGACCGCGAGCACGCCAATCGCACGTGCCGCGTTCGTCAGCCCACCCGGCAACACAAGGTCGGTAGCCGCAAGAGTGACGGGATAGCCCGGAGGGAAATGCGTGAGCGGTACCGAGCCGTAGGACGCGAGCGCGGCCTTCGTCGAAAGCGGCTCGAACCCAGAGCTGAACGACACATTGAGGCCCTTGCCATCGCGCACGTTCGTCGCCGCCGACAAATAGTGCGTCGAATCGAACCCGACCCCGACGCCGTGGGGGCTGTCGTGCACCATGAGAACTGATGCCGCTGCTGCGGCGAGGACCACCCAGAGGAATGCCGACCTACGCAATCGGTCCATGGGTCGGCGACGGTACCAGAGCGAGGCCAGGCCAACGCGGGTGGCGCTCTCCCGCGATGACGGGCAAGAAGTAGGGTGAGGCCACAACGCCGGAAGGAACCACTGTTATGTCACACGCCGCCGATTCGATTGCGATCGAACCCGCCTTGCACGCCGACCTCAAAGCAGCGGCCGCGAATCATGCGGCCGCTGGCATCGCTGGTTCGCCCCTTGCGGCGGCGCTCGCCGGCGACACCACGGTCGGTGGGCAGATCACCAACGCCACGCTCACCGCGTACGCGACCGCCGTCGAGGGCGGTCCGCTGCACGGCGTGACCGAACCAGCGCGTCAGGCGCTCATCGCGCGACTCACGCACGCGTTCCCAAAGCGATAGGCCGCTACCAGGCGTACGCCTCAGGTGCGGTGCCTCCGGGGCCAGGGAAGATCGCGTCGATCGCGCTGAGTGAGCTGGTGTCGAGCGTGACATCGAGCGCCCGCAGCGACGCTCCGTCGAACTGATCCATGGTGCGCGGGCCGATGATCGGGCACGTCACGCCATCCTGGGCCAGCAGCCACGCAAGAGCCACGGCCGCTGGCGGCTCGCCGAGGTCTGTACAGAACGACTCCCACCGCTCGAGTTGGGGACGCATCGCGTCGATGCGCTTCAGCGCGGCCCGTGACTGGCGTCGAGATGATGCGTCGTTGCCGAGCACGCCACCGAGCAGACCACCTGACAGCGGGCTCCACGGGATCATGCCGACGCCGTACGCACGACACGCGGGGAGCACCTCCAGTTCGATCGTGCGCACCAGCAAGTTGTAGTGGCTTTGCTCACTGACCAATCCGAAGGAGCCACTGGCCTTGGCCGTCTCGTTGGCCTGCGCAATGTGCCAGCCGGCAAAGTTGCTGCTGCCGACGTAGATGACCTTGCCCTGTTGCACGAGCACATCCATTGCCTGCCAGACCTCGTCCCACGGAGCGGTGCGATCGATGTGGTGCATCTGGTACAGGTCGATGTGGTCGGTTTGCATCCGCTGCAGGCTGGCATCGCACGCGGCGCGAATGTGCCGCGCCGACAACCGTCCGTCGTTCGGCCAGTCCGACATCGCGCCGAACAGCTTCGTCGCGAGCACGACCTTGTCGCGCCGGCCACCTCCCTGCGCGAGCCAGCGCCCGACGATCTCCTCGGTCGCCCCTGCGCCCTTGTCGCCTCCGTAGCGGTTCGCCGTGTCGAAAAAGTTGATCCCAAGGTCGAGCGCGCGATCCATGATCGCCCATGACTCGGGCTCGGGCGTCTGTGGACCGAAGTTCATCGTGCCGAGGCAAAGCTCACTCACTTGTAGGGCGGTCCTGCCGAGTCGTCGATATCGCATCCGGCCATCCTCGCATGGGTTCTGCGCTCGGAGTCATAGCTACGCCGCGCCGAACTCTCGGCCACGCCGAGTTGGCCGTCGTAGTTGCCGCGACCACCGCGGACCGGCGGGCGTTGTTCAGTAGAGGTAGATGTCGACGATGAGTGCGACGATTCCGAGTGGGGCGGCGAGTTTGAGGACTCTGCCTGCGGGCTCGGTGCGGAGCAGCAGGCCGAGGACGACCGAGGCGACCGCGAAGGCGAACACGCCGGAACCGGTGTCTTGCCAACTGATGGGGAACGCTTTGAATGGAACGTCGACGAAGAATTCTGCGCCTTTGACTCGGTGCAGGATCGCGTTCCATGCGAGCGGGCCGGCGAATGCGGATGCGAGCGACGCGCCGATGACCAGTGGTCGACGTTCGCGTGTGATGACGAGCAGCGCCGCGGTGAACATCACGGTGAGTGCTGCGCCGCCGAAGATGGTCGGCCAGGTGATCATGGTGTTGGCTGCGGTCGTATCGGGTGGCGTGGTTGTTGTTTGTTGCGGGCGCCGTCGTGGCGGGGGGCTCCTTCGACGCCGACGGGCAGGGTGCCGGTCGGCGGGTAGTCGAGGGTGTCGTAGTCGACATCGACGATGCGCCGATCGAACCCGACGGCTTTGGGGGTCATCGACAACGACAACGCGACCGCGATGTCCGCGTCGATGACACCGGTCTTGCGGGCCGCGACCGCGACGCGGGTTTGGCATCGGCAATCAATCGAGTGGATGGCCGCGGTCTTCGCGGCGGACCCGACCGCGATGCCGAGATCGATGTCGCGCAGGTTGCACGTCGGCCCGGCGAATTCGAGCTCGGCCGAGCCGCGGCGCAGCGTGGAGGTTTCGTGGAGGAACTCTGCGCAGGTCGCATACCCGCACGCGCCGCAGTCGTAGTTCGGCGGGTACCAATCCTTGAGCCCCAGGAACAAGATCGCGTCAACTGTTTCGGCGACTTGCGCGTCACGGAACCAGATCGCTTCGCGACGTTCCTTGCCGCGCGCCCGAATCCATTCGGCGAGCATCGTCTTGGTTGGCGCATCGTCGACGATCACGACTTCGACGAAGTTGGCTTTCCCGGCGATGAAGAGCTGCCCGCCGGATTTCGGGGCCGTGATCGCCGACGCTGCCATGAGTTTGGCGACCTGGCGGACGGTGTCAGCGCGGATCGCGTCGTAGTCGAGATGTTCGGTCATGGCCGTCCCGCTTTCGTTTCCTGTTGGCACCACGCGTACAAGGCGTCGTAGACGAACGACGCGCGCTCCAACAGTCGGTGGTCGTCAGCTTCGACATCGAGTCCACCGAGCCCGAGCGCTAACAGACCTGGACCGCACGGATCGGTGTGCAACTCGGTATCGATGTCCGCGGCGTGAACAATGCGAGCGAGGCGCGCCAACGCGGCATCGTCGCCGAGTCCGTGATAGTCGATGAGTACCTCGAAGGTGCAAAGGCCGTCGCGGTGATCGAAACGTGCGCCGGGTGTGTCGAATCCGTACGCGCCCTGCTCGGCTTCGACCGCAAGCACACGCTCAGTCGGCACATAAAGAATCTCCGCTTCCGGATCGATGAAACGTCGGATCAACCACGGACACGCGAGCCGATCGGTCTTCGGACGCTGTCTTGTCACCCACTGCATTCGTCAACCTCCAAGTTGCTATGACGCTCAGCGCGGGTGTGCCGCGAGCGACTTGCGAACGCGTTCAGCGGTGTCGGGCGCGCGGCGGGGGTAGCCCGTCGCGAGGAGCATCCGTGCCCACCCGATGTTCGACGGCTCAGCGTTCGCGTGCGTTGAGCATCATCGCGACGATCGGGCTCGGCTCGGGCGGCTGCCACGACTTGTACGCAGCTCGGGCATCTTGTGGCCATTCGAGGTCGACGTCGACGCGTGTGCCGCTCGTCGCGGCTCCGGCCAGAACCCGCACAGCTGTGTCGAGCACGGCGCGCTGCGTGGCTCCATCGCCGGGCGCACCGAACGGATGACCGAAAGGGAACTCGACCCCGACGATGCGCGGCGCGCCCAACGCCGCCGATACCGCAGGCATCATCGTCACGATCACCGTCGCGATGCCGGCCGCTTCGATGAGTCGTGCCAAGACCGACACGTTGCGACAACAATCAGGTCAAACAGGAGCAAGCACCACACCATCGGTGCCCTGCGCGCGTAACACCTCGACGATCGCGGGCACGGTCGTGTCGCGCCAGCCGCGCAGGTCGCCCTGATAACCCATCACCGAGATGTGTTGATCGCTCGATGCACCGACGATGCCGTCGGCAACAAGGCTGTCAAGCGCCCGCACCGGCAACGCGACCTCGTTGTCGGTGAGGATGTCCGCGTTGTTCACATGCAAATGCGACATGGCGAGCCCACCGTGCGCGCGGGGGATCACACGAAAACTCGGGTCGCCCCACGTCGGCTCGACGCGTTCGCGTTCGAGATCGAATGCCTTCTGCTCGCCCTCCACATGCAAACCCGCCGACGACAACAACGTGACCCTCGCCGCGGCGAGGCGAGGCCCGAACGGTGCCCACACCGCTGGTTCACCACTCGGCGCCACGTCGAACACGGCGCGAAAACTCCTCGGCAGGAAACGAAAGCTGTCCACGAGCACCACCCAACCGTAGCCGCGCTTGCACAACCGGCGATGACCTGCGGCGCGGCTACCGTGAGCCGACGAACGATCGGAGGAACGTTATGACCGTGGACGTCTTCACCGAAATCGTCATCGACCGCCCAGTCGCGGATGTAGCTACCTACGCCGCCGATCCGTCCAACGCGCCCGAGTGGTACGACAACATCCGTTCGGTCAACTGGGAAACACCGCCGCCCGTCCAGATCGGATCAAAAGTCGCGTTCGTCGCAAAGTTCCTCGGCAAGCGCCTCGCCTACACCTACGAGGTGGTCGAACTGATCGCCGGTGAACGATTGGTCATGCGCACCGCGCAAGGCCCGTTCCCGATGGAGACCACCTATACGTGGGAACCGGCACCCAACCCAACCGCGACCCGGATGACACTGCGCAATCGCGGCGAACCCGCCGGATTCTCGAAAATCGTCGCACCTTTCATGGCCACCGCGATGCGTCGAGCAAACGGCAAAGACCTCACCAAACTCCGATCCATCCTCGAAGCCACCGCACCATGACCCTCACCGTCGGCGCCCTCTGGCGCTACCCCGTCAAGACCCTCGCAGGCGAACCCCTCGACTCCGCGGAGATCACCCGCAACGGCATCGTCGGCGACCGCGTCGTCCAGGTGCGCGGTCCCGAAGGCGTCCGTACTTCGCGCCGCCACCACGACCTCCTCGGCCTGCACGCCACACTGGGCCCCGATGGCGAGCCGCTCGTCGATGGCGAACCTTGGAGCTCAGCCAGCGTGCTCGAACGCGTGCGCGCCATCGCCGGCGCCGACGCGACGCTGGCCCGATTCGACGGCCTCGAACGATTCGACATCCTGCCGCTGCTCGTCGCGACCGATGGCGCCATCCGCGCGTTCGGTCGCGACGAGCGACGGCTTCGACCCAACATCGTCATCAACGGTGTCGACGGTATGAACGAAACCCATTGGCCAGGAGCCCACCTGCACATCGGCGAAGTCGTCATCGCGCTCGACTCGCTGCGACGCCGTTGCCCTATGACCACCATCGACCCCGACACCCTGGCCGTCGACCGCGACGTCCTCAAAGACATCAACCATCGATTCGCCGGCAAGCTCGCACTCAACGCCGACGTTCTCCAACCAGGAACGATCCACGTCGGCGACTCCGCCCGCCTTGTCCACGTCGAACGGTGAGCACATCGAATTCTGTATCACTCAACCCTGAGAGACCGGTCAACTGGTCGGCGAGCGACTGCGCGCGCTCACCGAGCACGGGAAGGAATCGTGGTGGCGATGACCACAGAGCCGGCGAACGCGAGGCACGAGATGCATCATGAGCCCCTGTCAGAACGGATCGGCGCTGTCGTTAGCGGCATTGACCTGGCCGAGCCGTTCAGCGCCGCCGACCAAGCCGCTCTGCGCGAGATCATGCGGGAGCGGAAGCTGCTCCTGTTCCGAGTGCCCGACCTGCAGGTCGCAGGCCAGGTCGCGCTGATCAACTGCTTCGCCAACGCGTGGGACGAAAAGGGCGACGGCTCGTTTCACATCTTCGTCTCCAACAACAAGGAAGGCGCCGTGCTCGGACGACCGGACGGACTTCTTTTTCACTCCGACTGCTCGTACATGAACGCTCCGTTGGCCGTCCTCTCGCTCTACGCCCTCGAGATTCCGGCGTCGCCTTCACCAACCGTGTTCGCCAATACCGTGACCGCCGCCGGGGACCTCCCTGCCGAGATCCAGGCGCGCCTCGACGATGCCCAGGGCTTGTTCGTCGGCGGCGTCGGAGGCTACGAACGACTTCGATCAGCCACCGCGCCAGCGCACGCGAATCGAGTCGAGCACCCGCTGCGCTATCCGGACCCGCTCGGCGGCGCGCCGACACTTCTCATCGACGAGCTGTACTTCGATCAGGTTGTTGGCTGGGACCTCGAGGACAGCGACGCACTCCGAGCCGAGGTTCATCGCCACCTCTTCGCCGAGCGGAACGTCTACGTGCACCACTGGCAGGTCGGCGACCTGATCATCTGGAACAACGTCGCCCTCCAACATGGCCGCAGACCGGTGCCCACAGATGGTCCCCGCACGCTGCGTCGCGCGGTCGGTCTCGATCCGTCGGTGACGGACTATGAGCACCTCACGGTGAGGGCGCTCGAAATCGAGGCCGCGCACCGCAACTGACGTGCACCGCGGCGATGGCTGCGCCAGCAACAGCGCGATGACGCGGCTGCTACGCGAGCGCGTCGTGATGGATCGTGTTCAACGCCGATGCCACCTCGTGCGGATGGCTGATCATCGCGACGTGACCCGACGGAACCGACACGGTCGCGGTGCAACATGTCGAGCAGCGACTGGCCATGCGGTGGGATCACGCACGACATGAGCGCCACGTGGCGCAACTGGGTATGCACGCGATCAATGATGCCGGCGATCGACAACCCGGCCATGGAATGACCGACGAGCACGATGTCGTCACGGCCGAGCGCGGCGATGTCGCCCGCCGCGACGCGTACCCAGTCAGCGAGGTGGACGCGGTCGAGCGGCATGGGATGCACCCCACGACCGGGAAGGTCGAGCGCGACCGCGGGCGCGTCGAGCAGCGCCAGCACCGGCTCCCAACACCGAGCGGAATGACCGCCCCCATGGATCAGCACGAACATCGGGTCTCCTTCGTACGGTTCGAACGGCCGGCCGACCCACCGGACCGCAGTCGAGGCACCGCTCCACCATGGTTCAGCCCGTTGCCGAGACAAGCATGCACCCCGTGAAGATCGCCGCGCCGGTGGCGGCAACCGCGACGGCGGGCCGAGGGTGCACCTGGCGCGCGCGGCCCTCGCCGCGCAGCTGTACGCACGCTTCCCAGAGCTGGACGAATCCGTGGAGGCGACCGGCCGAGAGCTGGCCGCCGCCCGTGTTGAGCGGAAGCGCTCCATCGAGGCCGATGCGAGCGCCGCCCTCGACGAAACGACCACCCTCACCCGGCGGGCACAGACGCAACGCCTCCAGCCACTGCAGCGCGAGGATGCTCCACCCGTCGTAGAGCTGCGCAGTGTCGACGTCGGCCGGGGTGAGGCCCGTGCGCGACCACATCATCTCGGCGCACGCGTCCATTCCCAGCGCCGACCCGACCGCTTCGACGTGCACAAGGGGGCGGCTGGTGGCCGCCGCGTCGCGGCGCGACACCACGAACGCGATCGAACCGTCGACGGGTGGATCGCAGTCGTAGATGCACAACGGATCAGAAATCATCCGCGCCCCGAGGTAGTCCGGCATCGTCAACGGCTCGCGGTACACCGCGAGTGGGTTGTGCGCCGCGTTGGCACGTGCGACCAGCGCGATCTGCGCGAGTTGCTCGCGCGTCGATCCGGTCTCGTGAAAGTAGCGCTGCGCGAGCATCGCCCCTTCGCATGCGTACCCCGCGCCGAACGGCAACGTGGTGGCCTTGTAGCCCTCGACGCCTTCGTCGACCTTGTCGCCCGCGCCCAGCGCCGCGGCGCGCCCCATGTGCTGTTGCGCGGTCGACTCCCACACCGTACGGAAGCACAGCACGTGCGTGGCGAGCCCCGAAGCCACCGCCATCACCGCGTTGATGACCGCGCCCAGCTGACCCGCGACCTCGCCCCCACCGGTGTGCCAGCGTGGCCGCAGTCCCAACAGGCGCGCGACGTCGTAGCACCCGGCACCCGTCATCCCGGGCGTTGTCCACGTGCCGCCGGGGTACGTGGAAAGGCCATCGATGTCGGCTGCGGTCAGCCCGGCGTCGCGGATCGCGCTGATCGATGCCTGCGCGGTGAGCAGCAACGGGTCACGCTCGAGGCGACGACCCACCTCGGAGATCCCGATGCCGCTGATCGCGCACTGCTGCTCGGCGAAGGCGCTCGTCACGCCACGGCCGTCCGTACCGGGCGGAACAACGGCACCCACACGTCGCCGTGGTGCGCGAACACGACCTCGACCTCGAGCCCGCAGCGCAGCTCGTCGAAGGCGCAGTCGATCACGTTGGTCGTGAATCGCAACCCGGGCTGCTCGACGAGTTCCACCGACGCGACCACGTACGGCGGCTCGAAGCCCGGTACCCACCGATAGCGGTTGATCGTGAACGACCACACGGTGCCTCGACCGCTCACGGGTTGCGGCGCCACGTCACTCGACCAGCAGGCGGGGCACACGGGCGCGGGCGGGTGCAGCCACCGCCCGCACGAGTTGCAGCGCACGATCTGCAACATGCCCGACCCGCCGCCCTGCCAGAACGCCCGGTTGGCGTCGGTCACCTTCGGCCGCACGCGTACAAACGGCTCTGCGATGATCTCCGCCATCCAGACCGGTCCCTTCATCGAACCGCGCGTCACGTGCACGCCGACCTATTGGTCACATTTGCGACCATAACCGATACTGTCGCGTCGTGCGCCGTCCACCCCGCCCCCTGGCCGTCTCGAATGTGCCTGAGGCGCTGGAGGTCGCCGTGCCGCGAGCACGTATGGCGCCGACGGCTGCGAAGGCGCTTCGCGTGATCGAGTTACTCGCCGCGGAGCCGACGACGGAGCTCTCCCTCGCCGAGATGCGCCGGCGCCTCGGCTACAGCCACGGCAATCTGCATGCGATCTGCACGACCCTCGTAGCGATGGGCCATCTCCGCCGTGAGCAGGGCGAGCGCGGCTTTCGGCTCGGCCCAGCGCTGTTGTCGGTCGGCGCGGCGGCTCGGGCGGCATATCCGTCGGTCGAGGTGGCGCTGCCCTTTCTGCACACCCTCGCCGCCGAGTTCGACACCGAGTCGCACGCCGCGATGCGTGCCGGTGACACGATCGTGGTGGTCGCGCGCGTCGGCCGTGCACTGCCCGAGTACGGCGTGCAAGTTGGGCAGCGCTTCCCGCTGATCCCCCCGATGGGATCGACGTTCGTGGCCTGGGCCGACGATCACGAACGTGAGGCGTACCTCGCCTCGGCGGTAGGCGTGCTCCGTGCCGACGAGATCGCGCGCTGCCGCGCTGGCCTCCGTTCGACGGTCGAGCGCGGCTACTCCATCCATATCGATGTCGAACCCAGCCGGCAAATGCGCCACACCGCCGAGCGGATCCGTGAGGAAGCGGCAGTCGATCGCGACGGCGAACTGCGCACGCTCGTGCAGCAGCTCGGCCGCCACGACTACACCGCGAGCGAGGTCGATCAGATCCGAGCCGGCCGTTACCTCCAGGTGTCCGCACCCGCGTTCGACTGCCGCGGCGT
>JAYUFA010000120.1:0-2468 GCA_043738925.1 Actinomycetota bacterium | reverse complement strand
GTCATGATCGCCGAGGCCGCAGCGCACCCCATCGTGGTGACCATCGAGGACGGCCTCCGCGCCGGCGGGGCAGGCGAAGGCATGCGCTACGCGGTCGGCCAGGTCAACCCAATCACCGACGTGCACGTGCTCGGCGTGCCAACCGAATACATACCTCAGGGCAAGCCCGACGCGATCCTGGCCGGCTTCGGCCTCGACGCCGACGGCATCGTGCGCACGGTCCACGCCGCGCGTGGCCAGATCGGCTGACCGGCACCGAATGCGCGCCGATCGGCGACGGCGCCGCTGACGAAACTCAGTTCGGTACGAGATGCACGGGCGCGCCGTTCACCACGGCTGACCAAGTGGTGCGGTCGGTGGCCGACGTTCCGACCGTGTAGCGCACTCGCCACCACGTTTTCGTGCCGAATTGCGTGGCGTAGTTCGATGGCAGCGTCAGCGACAAGGTCAAGGTGCGGTCGTTGAAAACCCAGGTGGAGTGGATGCGCGAATACGGCTGCGTGGCACCGGACACGCCAGGGTTCAACGACGACACTCCTGTGCCCGAGCACCCGCCCGTGGCCGCAGCGGGCGGCACGCCGCACGCCGTTGTCCAGTCGAAGTTGATCACGTTGCCGTTCGGATCGAGAAGCTCGACCTTGGTGGCGCCTTCACCCAAATCGAACAGCGAGATCGACAACTTGCGTCCGGCGTACGCCTGGTCGATGCTGGCCAAATAGAAGGTCGCGGTTGTGCCCGACAGGTTCGCGTACACCGACATGTTCTGGCGCGGGTACACCTGCACACATCCCGTTGCATAGGCCGGCGTGGTGCTGCCCACGATCGTCGAACACGCGCTGAACGTTCCGTTGGCAACGGCGCGCAGTGCGAACCCGTTCGACGCGGCGCTGTTGGCTTGATTCGCCTTGGAATACACCTGTACGTAGTAGACACATCCTGCGCACGGATTGGTGAGCGTACCGATGCTCCTCCATCCGCTCCAGGTCGAGTCGCCAGAGGTGACCGTCGTCGTCGCCAGCACCGTGTGACTCAGCGGGGTGGCGTTCGGTCCGGTGTCGTACAGCGTGTAGGTGGTGTCGAGCACCGAGTGGCCTACAAGATCGCCGTCGGGCGTATTCGAGGAATCGAAGTCTGCGTCGTACACCTGCACATCGACCGACGACGGCACGTTCGTGCTCGGCATCTTCACCTCGAAGATGTACCCGTTCGCGTCATACGACGGGTTCACGAACGCGCCGCTGCCGGTCGCGCAGTCGTATCCCGTTCCGTTGAAGGTGTTGTCGTAACGCGCGAGCAGCAGATCGCCGTTCTCGAACGATGAGCAATAGCCGTTGACGGCCGCCCAGAGGTTCTCGACCGCCGCCCCGCTCATCAGGTTGCCGGTTCCGAAATAGTTGTTCGGACTCCCGAGCGGAATCGACTGCTCGTAGCGCGCCGTCGATGCCCGCGTGATGTGCACCGGCCCCATAATGAGGCGCGAGAAGAACTGCGGGGCCTTCGCATCGGCAATCGTCACCGCCAACTCGTGGACGTTCCCGGCCACAGCGGCCACGGTGATGGCGATGTCGCCGCTGTTCGAGATGCCGTTCTTCGCGGCCGTGGCCAACGCAATCGTCGTGGCCGTGGTCAGATCGGGCATGTAGACAACGCCGGCCAGCGCGGCGGCGTCGGCGGTGCGCTGCAGCTTGCTGGCCCGGGCATACCACGCGCCGACGTCAACGGAGAACGAGACGAAGACCATGATCGGCAACAAGGCGAGCGCGGTCAGCACAATGAGATAACCGCCCTCGCCCCGCGTCGCGCGACGCCACCGCGTAGCGCTTCGCTTATCCGCGCGAGTCCTCACTGGTCTGGTTCGCGGTTTCATTGCGGCTCCACGCGCATCACTGCGCTGTCCTTGATCGTGAGGGACCCGCTACCGAATGAACCGGTTATCAACGCGTGGTTGTAGGTGATGTACACGCCGAGATAGTCGAGCCCGCCCGATGCGTCGATGTTCGTCACGCGCGTGGTCGGACACCACGACGTGTCCTTCGCACCTGCGCCACAGCCGAACGATGTCGACGCAAGGGATGCGTCGGCGGCGACGTACACATTGCAAACTCCGGACACCGATCCAGCGAGACAGCCGCTGGGTACTGAACCGTTTGCGGCACTCGCGTTATACACGACAATGCGTGTGGTGTTCGAGAACCGCGACCCCATCCCGGCTTTCAGGTTCTGCAAGATGTTGTAGTCAGCCTGCGAATCATTGCCGAGCGATACCGCGGTCCGCACCGACGACCGCACCGACGACTGCACGGAAAGCCGGTCGCGCCAGGCCATGCCGTACTCGATCGTGCCCATCGCCAACATGATGAGCAGTGGCAGGATCAACGCGGCCTCGACGAGCACCGTGCCGCGCTGTCGTCGCTGCGGGCGCGCGCCGAGCGATGAAACAGGTGATCTCGGGTGCATCACCGCTCCTC
>JAYUFA010000119.1:0-6507 GCA_043738925.1 Actinomycetota bacterium | reverse complement strand
CTCGCGTTCCCACCCGACGAGGTAGCCGAGCGCGGCGGCCAAGGCGATTCGTCCGAAGAGCGCGAGATCGTGTTTCCACATCGGCTGGACCTTTCTCCGGCTTCGCTCAGTCTGACCGGTGAGTGAAGGCCTGCCGAAACCACGTCGGCCCGATCGCCTGGAGAGCGAGTTCCGTACGACGCCGCGATGTTGTGGGCGCCGCCCGCAGAGGGTCGCGGAAGTCGGCGACTTCGTCGACGAGAATCGTCGCTACTCACTGACGCGAACGCGGAGGCTGTCCACCATGGCAAAGCTTGACCCCACCATCGACCATCACCCTGTTGTGATCAACCAGCTTGAGAAACGCGCGTCGGATCTTCAGCTTCGAGTCGCGGACACGATCACGTCGTTCGCAGGCTCGATGAACTTCGTCTATATCCACGCCGCAGTCTTCGCGGTGTGGATGGTGGTGTTCGAAAAGAGCCCGTGGCCGACGCTCACGCTCGTCGTGTCCCTTGAAGCAATCTTCTTGTCGACATTCGTGATGATCGGCCAAAACCGTCAAGCGACATTCCAACAGGCCAAAGCCGACCACGACTACCAGGAGGAGGGAGCGCTGCTCGGTGAGAACACCGCGTTGACCCGCGCAATCCATGAGCTCACGCAAGAAGTCCACCGCCACCTTTTGGGCGACAGTGCCTCGTAAGCGCGAATGACGAGAGGTTCGCTTCAAGCGCATCGGTAACACCGCGTTGTTGCCCTGACATATCTCGTGAGTGCTTCAGCGCACCGGTCCGCCGAGGCGGACTTGTTAGGTCAGTCGATGTGCACGAATCGCGATGGTGGGATCGGGTCGAGGTGCGCGTCGGGTCCGCCGTCGTCGAACAGTTGCAGCCGTGGAGGCACGGGCTTCCACCACGGCGTTCGCGAGAACAGCCGTGAGCCGATCTCGTGGCCTTGCGGGCCGATGACGAGACGCCGAGGAGCGGGCTGATCGGCGAGTTGCCATCGGTACTCGGCGGAGAACCGCATCCGCGATTCGTGATTGGGGAGCGCAGCGTGTGAGGTCATGCAATGGAAGATCAGCACGTCTCCTGCCTCGTAGTCCGCGGTCAGCCAGCGGGGTTCAAGGTGGTCGAAGTGGCGATGATGGACGCGGGTGGTGCGCTGGGTACCGGGGTTGATCGCGAGGCCGCCGAGGCTTTGGGGTACGTCACCGAGCGGCACCCACGTCGTGAACATGTCCTGCACAGTGCCGATGTCTTTGTGGACCATGTTCCCTGGCTGATGCGGCACCACCGAGATCGGATACACCACCCGCGGCAACTTGGCCGGGTAGCAGAAGCCGTCCGGGCCGAGGAGTTGCGCCATCACGTGCACGAGCCGCGGTTCGAACGCGAGACGATTGAACCCTGCGTCGCCGAGGATTTGGCGATAGCCGGGATCGGTGAACGCTTCGCGCATACGGATCGCGCGCACGGGGAGGCGGGGGGCTGCGGTGACCGGGTCTACGCCCGGCTCGGTCCAACCAGCAGATTGCAGACACGCCAAGCCGCGCCGCCCTACCTGTCGCACCAAATCGGGGTCGAGCAGCTTTCGGACGAAAACGTAGCCATCGTTCGCGATGCGGTCGCGAAGCGCCTGCCAGTCATCGACGATCGCGCTTGCGTCGCGGAGTTCCGATGCGGCCACGTCGTCCTCCTCGTCGTCATGTCGATCGTTGCATAGGTGTCGCACCTGAGTTGCGACGCCGGTCGCGATGCTCAGGTGCACGGACGCTACGGGCCGATGGGATCGCTGTGCATCGCTTTGCTATTGGGTCGCTCGGATGGCGGTCGCTGCGATGGAGACATCGGCGTTGGTTGGGCCGATCGCGGTGATTTTCCGCCGATGCTCAGGTCACCGATGGTCTCGGTCCTTTCGGTGGTGACCTGTGTGGTCGTCGACATCGTGACGGTCCTCGCGCTGGCGTCGTTCATCGTCATGGTGAATGTCGTGCCGTCGAGTGACGCGACGGTGCCGACTGTTGGCGGTGTCGCGGTGCGACCTGAACCGCTGCCGGCACCAGACGCTGATCCTGTAGTGGTCGAGGGGTTGGCACCGCTGGCCGTTATGTCGAGCGTCGAGCGCCGCCGCCGAATCCGGGGGTAGCGTTCGTGCCGCTGTCAGTCACTCGCGTAGCGGCGAGTTGGGTGCCGGTGGTGGCGCCGCTGACGCTTACGTGATCGCGACCTTTATCGCCGCTGGCGTGGCCGCGACGGCTGCGGTGACGGTCGTGGTTCCCGTTGTTTGGATTTGGACCGTTGAGCCCGAGACGCTCGTAAGCGCGATCGTTGATCCGGTCAGCGAAGCAATCGTTCCCGCGGTGCCGCGGCCACCCGGTGACCCGGTCTGTGGTCCGCTGGCCGCGGATTGTGCCGTCGGAGCGGCTGTCGTGGTTGTCGGATTCGACGCGGTGCCGGCTGTGGTCGCGTTCGCGAGTGACGCCTTGTTTGATCCGCACGCCGCGAGCATGACCGCGCCCGCGGCGACGACGCATATCGTCTTGGTGTGCCTCGGTCTCCTCGCTCGCCGTCTACCGACAGTGCGATCGGGTACGCCGCTCGGTGGTTCGTGGGCACCGGTTTCGGCTTGGTTTGCTGTTGACATTGCGTTCTCCCTTGAGCGAGATGGACTTGGATGCACCATCTATCCCAGGGGACTCATGAGAGGAACGTGAGCAGTAGCCGCGTGGTCCGCGCAATGGACTCAGGGCACGAACCCTGCGTGTCACATGGCCAAGTTGACGCTCGCTGGTGGCGCGCTGTCGCCCTGTGTCGACGTGGCGGGGCCGTTGACGCTCGCGGGGCCGCCGGTCTGATCGGTTGCGTGTGCGCCGTGATGGCGGTGGCGTGGTCGATGCGTCGCGATGCGGTTCGCGAGGTTGTCGAGCCGTTCACCGCTGAGCGGCGTGCCCTCCTGCTGCAGAACGGACTTGATCGCGTCGGTCAGCTGCGACTGGCTGATGCCTTTGCTCGCGGCGAGCTGGCTCAAGCTCTGCGACGACGTTTGCAGCGCGTTCAGTGAGGTGCCGAGCAACGACGCGACTGACGTCATCGCATCCTGGACTCGGTTGTCGAACTGTTTGCCCGCCGTAGCGGTCGCGCCGATCGCGCCCGGACCATTTTCGTTCGTGACACTACTGATGATCATCTGGGCCTCCTTCGCGCACGAGCGGGTACCCGTCGCGTCTGATCTCCGTCAAGGCCTCGGTCGGCGCGCCAAGAAGCGGTTTGAGCCGAACACACCGGACTCACACCTTCGACCCCGACTGGGTCTCGCAGCGCGCGGCCGGGTCGCCGATGTGGCCGTTCGGATCATGGACGCGTCGACTGTGCTCATCTGTTCCTCACATTCGCCGCTCGATACTGCAGATATGACACGGTCACTCGTCCGTCGCGAGTTGCGGTTAGCTTGCGAGGGTTCGTTGTTGGGTGCCGTGAGCCTGCGGAATGGTGTTGAGGTGTTGGGTTGATCGAAGCGACGAGTTTGACCAAGCGGTATGGATCGACGGTGGCAGTCGATGATTTGAGCTTTGTGGTGCCCGACGGTCGCGTGACGGGGTTTCTCGGCCCGAACGGTGCCGGTAAGTCGACCACGATGCGCATGCTCGTCGGGCTCGACGCGCCGTCGTCGGGTCGTGCATTGATCAACGGTCGCTCGTACGGGTCGTTGCGCTTTCCGTTGCACGAGGTCGGCGTGTTGCTCGAAGCGCGTGCGATTCATCCGGGTCGTAGCGCACGGAACCATCTTCGGTGGCTCGCCGATTCCAACGGCATCGCGCGTCGCCGGGTTGACGAGGTGCTCGAGTTGGTGGGTTTGTCGAGTGTGGCGCGACGCAGGTCGGGTGGCTTCTCGTTGGGGATGGGTCAGCGGCTTGGTATCGCGGCGGCGTTGCTCGGCGACCCAAAGGTGTTGCTGCTCGACGAGCCGGTGAACGGCCTCGATCCGGAAGGGATCTTGTGGGTACGTAACCTCTTGCGCTCGCTCGCGGCCGAGGGTCGCACGGTGTTTGTTTCCAGTCACTTGATGAGCGAGATGGCGCTGACCGCTGACCATCTGATTGTGATCGGGCGCGGTCGGTTGCTGTCGCAGGGCAGCGTTGGGGACATCATCAAGTTGAGTTCGGCCAACCACGTGCGTGTCGTCTCGCCGGACAGCGTTGCGTTGCGATCGTTGATCGTCGCCGGCGGTGGCATCGTGCAAGAAGACGGTGCCGATGCGTTGCATGTCACCGGACTCGATTGCCCGAGTATCGGTCGCATGGCGTCTGAGGCGGGTTTGACGTTGTACGAGTTGACGCCGAAAGAGGCGTCACTCGAAGAAGCGTTCTTGGAGATGACGCGAGACAGTGCCGAGTTCCACGCCGAACAGATGATGAGCGCGCCGTGACTACCACGCAGACGAGCGATGCCCGACCGAGCGCCGTAGCGACCCCCTCGTCGAGGTCGGTGTTTGTCGCAGCGTTGCGCGCTGAGTGGACAAAGATCCGTACCGTTCGTTCGACGGTGTGGTCTCTGCTCGTGACCTGCGCGTTGACTATCGGTCTCGGCGCCCTGTTCTGCGCTGCACGTGTAGCCCGCTGGGATCGAATCGAGGCGCGTGACCGCTTCGACGCGACCGGGTTCAGCTTGAACGGCTTGTTCCTCGCTCAATTCGCTATCGGTGTTCTCGGCGTGTTGGTGATGAGTTCGGAGTACGCGACCGGTCAGATCCGAGCGACGCTCACGGCGACGCCGCAGCGTCTCATGGTGCTGGGTGCCAAGTTGGTCGTGTTCTGCGTCCTCGCGTTTGTTGCCGGGCTTGTGGCTTGCGTACCTGCGTATCTGATTGGCCAGGCGATCCTGTCGCAGAAAAACGCGGGGACGTCTCTGCACGATCCGACTGCGGTACGAGCGGTGATCGGCGCGGCGATGTATCTCTCGGTGCTCGGCGCGCTCGGTGTCGGGCTCGGCACCATCTTGCGACGCACCGCAGGCGCGATCGCGTCGCTGGTGGTTCTGGTATTGATCCTTCCGATCCTCGTCGCGTTCTTGCCGTCACCGTGGAACGACGACATCGGCCGCTACCTTCCGGTACAGGCCGGTACGGCCATCTTCCGATCGTTCCGTGACTCCAACAACCTCGGGCCCTGGACCGGCTTTTTGGTGTTCTCCGCTTATGGCGTCGTGGCGCTCGCGTTGGGCGCAGTACTGCTCAACCGCCGCGACGCCTAACGTTGAACTCGACCCGGCGGTTCAGGCCGCTGTCGTTGATGCTTGCGGCTACGTACGATCCGGCGGAACGCCGGGGACTCAGCCGCGCACGATGCGTCCGATGGCGCCGCTGGTGATCGACGCCGCATAAAGCTCGCCGTCGGGTCCTTCGCCGAAGGTAACGATGGCGTCGCCGCGCAGGTGGGCGCCGAAATCGGCGGCGTCGATGCCGGCTGGGCTGTTACGAATTCCGCGTAATGTAGACACGCAATAGTCCGAGTACAGGTACGCGCCGCGCAGTTCGGGAATCGCGTTGCCGCGATATACGTATCCGCCGGTGATGGCGCAGCCATTCGCGTCGTTGTCTCCGTGCGCGTACTCAAAGATCGGATCGACTACTCCGGCCGGCGCGTCGCCTTGGTACGGGTGAGCGCCTTCGCGAGCGGGCCAGCCGAGATTCGCGCCGTTCCCGCGCAGCGGCGCGGTGAGCGCATCAACTTCCTCCCACGAGTCCTGCCCTACATCTGCGATCCACAAGTCGCCGGTCGCGCGATCGAAGGAGAAACGCCACGGATTGCGGAGCCCGGTCAGCCATTTTTCGGGTGCGGCGCCAATGGTGACCCACGGGTTGTCCGACGGAACGGAGTAGCCGCCGTGGTCGCGTCCACTGGGGTCTATGCGAACCATGCCGCCGAGTAATGTGCTGAGATTTTGTCCGTTGGCGAACGGGTCGCCCTCGCCGCCGCCGTCGCCGAGACCCCACCAAAGCATCCCGTCAGGGCCGAACGTGAGATGGCCGCCCTTGTGGTTGTCCGCGGGGGGTTGCGAGACCTCGATGACCGTACGACGCGAGGCGACGACGACCGTGTCGCCGGACATCTCGAACTCGTCGATGCGACTGTTGCCGTTGCTCGGATTGAAGCTGACGTAGAGCCGCGCTCCGTCGGGCGAGAACGCCAGCCCGAGCAGTCCGCGTTCGCCGTCGCTCGCGAGGTCATCTGACAGATCTACGAGCGGTTCACTCACTGCGCCGCTGGTCGGGTCGACGCTACGGACCGTCCCGCCTCGTTCGGCGACGTAGAGGAGCGGCGAGCCTGAACGCGAGGCGAGGTCCGATGGTGCTTGAGCCGTTGCAATCTCATCGAACGCAAGCGGGACCGCGGCGAGTGCCGGCGAGGCCGCGAGCTGGGTGCCCGGGAGCCAGGCGAGGATGTCGACGATGAGGTGGGTGGTGCCTTTGGCGTTGTACAGGTTGATTTGGCCGTTGGTGCCGACTTGGACGACGGCGAGGTTG
>JAYUFA010000118.1:0-2470 GCA_043738925.1 Actinomycetota bacterium | reverse complement strand
TTGTCCACGTTGGTGTTCTCGACGCGTTGACGACTGACCAGCTTCCATCCGTCCGGTGGGGTCGCCCAGTGCCAGTACGGCGTGTTCGGCAGCG
This sequence comes from Actinomycetota bacterium, assembly GCA_043738925.1. Taxonomy (GTDB): domain Bacteria; phylum Actinomycetota; class Acidimicrobiia; order Acidimicrobiales; family WLNW01; genus WLNW01. The sequence continues at coordinate 2,376 of JAYUFA010000118.1, read as the reverse complement.
TGAGCGTGTCGAGGTCGATCACTTCGATACCCGAGTCTGTTCGCGCGGCCGGGTCGGTATTCACCGGGAAGTCGTTGTCGGTGAGCGCGAGGTCGCGCTCGACCATGGTGGCGACAACGCGCAGATCGACCTTGCCCGCGGTGACCCCGACCTCTTCGAGAACCAAACCGTCGTCGGAGATGCACAGATCGGTGTACGTCGCTGCTGTCGCCTTGGTAACCGCGCGACCCTCGATCGAGGCGCCTGTGCGGTACACCGTGCACGCGGTGTCGAGCACTTTGCGGCGTTCGCGACGAATGTAGAAGCCGTTCTCAACGAGGTCGCGCAGTGTCGCGTCGAAACGGGTATCGAACGGGGACAATGATGGCGTCGACTTTGCGGCGCTATCGGCGCGCCCGGTGCCATGGTGTGAGATGTAGGACTTGGTCGTGATCTCGTCGTCCACTGGCGTAGCGAGTTGACCGAGAATGGCGATCCGATGACGTTCGTCAAACGGACGTCGCAGCGTGGTTTCCTCCTCGAGCACCGACTTGTCGACGTTGACCGTAAACGTGAGCCGGTAATCGGCCGGCGTCGCGGTGATGGTCTGTTCGGGCGCCGTCGCGGCGACCAAAGTCCCGTGTAACGAACGGTCCTCACTGCTGCTGTCGCGCAAGATCAAGAATGCACCCGTGCCGGCGGCGGCGAGCACCACGATGATCGCGACGCCCGTCAGCACACCGCGCCACCTGCGCCGCTGCTCGAGGACCCCAGTCGTCTGACTGGTCGCGCCGATTTGCTCGCGGCGGCGTTTCGCGGTGGCGTTGCGGCGTTGCGATCGATGCGCGTTCGGGCGTGGCTTTCTTGCCGCATTCATACGCTTGGCGTCCCCTCGATCGTCGCGAAGCTAGATCATGATCGGTTCGGGTGAGAACCAGGTGAGCGCAACCGGCTACCTTTCGATCTCATGACCGCGACAGACGAGCTCACGACCGGTGACACTGTCGAGCAGGCGGCGTTTCGCGCCGAAGCTCGATCCTTTCTCGAAGCGAACGCCCAACCGAAGCGCGAAATCAGCCCATGGGCGCTCAACTTCCACAAGGAAGACGACGGAGGTCGCCGCGAGTTCGAGGCCGGCGTCGCCTGGCAGCGGTTAATGTTCGAGCATCGTTTCGCCGGTATCACCTACCCCACCGAGCTCGGTGGTCGTGGCGGCGAGCCGTGGCACGAAAGCGTCTACCGCGAAGAGGCGATGCAGTTCGAAGCGAGCTCAGGGTTCATATCCGCGACCATCGCCATGCTCGGCCCCACGCTTATGCGCCATGGCACTGAGGAGCAAAAGGCGCACTACGTGCCGCGCTTGCTCTCGGGTGAGTATTCGTTCTGCCAACTGTTCAGCGAACCCGGTGCGGGCAGCGACCTTGCCGGGCTCGCCGCGCGCGCGGTGCGCGACGGCGACGAGTTTGTTGTGACCGGCCAGAAGGTTTGGAACTCGGCTGCGCAGTTCTGCAACTGGGGCATGTTGCTCGTGCGCACGAACCCCGATGTACCGAAGCACAAAGGTATTACGTTTCTGCTCGTCGACATGACCAGCCCCGGCATCGAGGTGCGCCCCTTGGTGCAGCCGACGGGTGCATCGCACTTCAACGAGGTGTTCCTGACCGAGGTTCGTATACCGGTCGCCAACGTGCTGGGTGACATCGATACCGGCTGGGCGCCGGCGCGTACCGTGCTGTCGAACGAGTCGGCGTTCATCGGCGGCGCCAACGCGGGCAGTGTGCATGCAAAGCTTGTGCTGCTCGCGCGACACTTCGGCCGCGATGGCGACGCGGTGATTCGCCAGGGTCTCGCAACCGCATACACGCGGGAGCGTCTGTTGGCCATCATGGGCGAGCGCATACTCGCCGCCGTTCGCAAACGCGAGACTCCGCCGATGGACCCGTCGATCCTGAAGCTGTACGTCGCGAAGAACCGCGTCGACAGCGGTGATCTTGCAATGGCCATCGCGGGTCCCGCCGCGCTGGCCACCGACGACGAGATGGCGCTTTGGATACAAACCGAACTCATCGGCCGCTTCGGCATCTCGATCGGCGGCGGCACGAACGAAGTGCAGCGCAACAATCTCGCCGAGCGCGCACTCGGCCTGCCGAAAGAGATGCGCAACGACCATCAGCTCGCGTGGAAAGACGTGCCGCGCGGCTGAACCGACCACGGACTCGCGCCGAAGGACACCAATGGACATCACAGGACTCAGCGGCAAGGTTGCGGTCGTTACCGGGGCCGGGCGCATGCGTTCGATCGGTCGCCCGATCGCAGTCGAGTTGGCGCGCGCTGGTTGCGATGTTGTGCTCACCGGCACGGGTCGTGATCCCGACCGTTACCCCGACGACGAGAAGG
>JAYUFA010000117.1:0-2475 GCA_043738925.1 Actinomycetota bacterium | reverse complement strand
ACGCACCGAACGCTGCGAACGGGCCGCTTTCGCGAACTGTTCCGGCGACAACGCTTTGGCCAAACCGAGCAGTGTCTCCGGGTCCAGCACTGGAGCCGGGCCATCAACGGCGGCGCCGCTGGCCGTATCGTCGCCGGCCGTGTGGTCGCACGAAGCAGCAACCGTGGCGGCAACAGCTGCGGCGTTCGTGAACGAGTTGATGACCTCGACATGGGCCGCGGTGATCGCACCGCAACCAACAGCTTCACCCACCGGACCGTCGGCGGCGATTGATTGTGCGGTGTCGACAGCACGTCGGGCGTCGCGCGCGGACAGCGACGTGTTCTGCCCGAGCCACGCCGCCAACGACCGGGCGCCATCGCGACGCCACAGACCCCGCTCATGCACCGACACCAACAACTTGGCCCGCAACACATCGACACGGCCCGCCAACACCGAACACGCCGCGAGAGCAGCACGGACCTCGTCATCGGCAAGGTCATCGACCCTCAGGCCGACACCTTCGGTGACGTGATCGACGACCGCTGTGAACATGCGAGAACTCTACCGAACACACGTTCCCCATGCAACCTCAATAGGCTTGAAATCTATTGATGATGTACTCGACCGTTCTTGGGGAGCCGCTCGAGGCACACGCCACCCAAGCGAGCGACGTCAACGCGATCTAGAAGCTCCGGCAAGTGTGGTGCGGGTGCTCGCGACGACCCCATCGATTGAGGAAGGACGGCGACCGGCAGCTCGACATCGCCGAGATGTGCGAACTCCTGATCCGCTACGCCTCCAATCCACACGCGAACGCGACACCCACCCGGTGAACCAGGCGACCGCACAACGGTGGCTCGAGGCGAAGAGGATGCACCGATAGGCGTATCCGACCCAGCGAGGGCGCGCCCGCGACACTTCACCTATCCACTGAACCCCGTAGGGTCCTCCGTTGTCGCAGCCAGCGTTCGTAGCGCGACGGATCAGTCCATGCTCCGGTGCGATCGTCGAAGTCGGCTGCTTGCGTGCACATCCATTGGCGTTTGCCCGCGCGCGCTGCAGTGGATGACACGGGTTCGTGTGTGGCGTCCACATCGAGCATCCAGTGCGCCGGCACGTCAAACGGTGCGCGGGGTGCGATTGCCAGTTCGGGCAGCGAGTCCACGGCGACGTCGCGCGCCGCAGCATCGCCCGCGTAGTACTGCGGGTCGATCACCTGATTCCACTTGTCGGCGCCCATGATGAGCACGTCGTAGCCACGGGCGATGTCGACCAACAACCGATGCTCGGTGACGGCAACGTCAAGCCAGCCGCCACTGGTCGCCGCGGCTACGGAACGCAAGACCGCCAGCCGATCGGCGAGCACCGGCCCGGCGACATATTCCTTGTTGATCGGGCGCGTCGACACCACCAGCACGACTCGATCAAGATTGCGTTGAGCGCGCGCGGCCGACGCGACCGCGACGTGCGCGATGGTCGGCGGGTTGAAGGTGCCGGGATAGACGCCAACGCGCATCCGCAGAGCATGCCGAAGATCACGATGGCGCGCCGATTCGTTCGGTGAGTACGGTCTCACGCGGGAGCGTGTTGCCATGGCTGATGAACCGACCTCTGACCACGACGCTGCGTTGCGGTTCAGCGCTCGCGGCAATACCCGCTGGATCGTCGTGCGCGGCAAGAGCGGCCAACGATTCGATCGGTGGCTTGTGCGCCGAACCGGGTTCTCGATCATCACGTGGCAGTACGCCAAGGCTGGTGGCAACCGCTACCAGCGCACGTTGCTGCTCACGACCATCGGCAAGCGCACTGGCGATCTCCGGCCGCGGGCCTTGCCCTTCACGGTCGATGGTGATCGCTGGGTCGTGGTCGGGTCCAACGGCGGTGGCCCAAAGGACCCCGATTGGGTGTGGAACATCCGCGCGAACGGCGCCGCGTGGATCGTGGTGGACCGCCACGAGATCGCGGTGCAGGCTCATGTCGCTCAAGGAGACGAGCGGGCGAGGGTGTTCGCACTGCTTTCATCGATGCGCGATTCCACGGCGCGCTATCAAGAACGTGCGGCGACGTTCGGCCGAGAGGTGCCGCTCGTGGTGCTCGAACGCCGTGCGGCCCGCTGATGGAGTGGTTCTCCGACAACGGCTACCGCGTCACCGACGATCCCGCGGCGGTCAATCGCGACCTTGTGCACCGTTGGCTGAGCGAAGACTCCTATTGGGCACTCGGCCGTTCGCGCGACATCGTCGACCGGTCGATTGAAGGCTCGCTACCGTTCAGCCTCTTCGATGCCGAGGGTGCCCAGGTCGGCTTTTGTCGGATGGTCACCGACTCGGCGACGTTTGCGTGGCTCGCCGATGTCTACGTAGATCGTTCGCAGCGCGGTCATGGCAGTGGCCGTTTCCTGGTGCGTACAGCGATCGAACATCCGGTGGTGATCGGCATTCGTCAGGTGCTCGGTACGGCTGACGCTCACACCCTGTACGAAAAGTTCGGCTA
>JAYUFA010000116.1:0-17392 GCA_043738925.1 Actinomycetota bacterium | reverse complement strand
ACCTCGAACAGCGTGATGTCCGCCACCTTGAATCCGGCCCTGCCCAATGCCTTCGGGATGGCGTAGACGGGGCCCATGCCGGTACGCGCCGGCTCGACGCCGACGTTGGCCCACGATCGGATGCGCGCGAGTACCTCCAAGCCGTGCGCCGCCGCGTACTCGGCGGACACCACCATCACTGCGGCCGCTGCATCGTTGAGACCTGCGGCGTTGCCCGCGGTGATTATCGAATCACCGAGCTCGGGATGAAGCGTCGGCAGGGTCGCAAGACGTTCGGCATTGCTGTCGCGACGTGGGTGCTCGTCGTGGGTGAAGAGTCGCGTCGTGCCGTCGGGCGCGGTGACGATGACGGGTACGACCTCGGCGTCGAACCAGCCGTTGTCGACCGATGCGGCGGCGCGCTGATGCGACAACGCGGCCCACTCGTCCGCGTCGCGTCGTGAGATCCCCACCTCGCGAGCCGTGTTCTCGCCGACGGTGATCGCCATGTCCCACGGTGGCGCGTCGGCCGTCGCCGGGTGACTCGCCGACATCCACGGTTGGAAGTCTCGGGCGCTCGCCGGGACCGACTTCGTCGTGCGGGGCATCGACGACAGACTCTCGGTGCCACCCGCGATGACCACGCGGTCCATGCCCGCCATGATGGCGCCCGCTGCGATCTGCACTGCGCTCAACCCGGCCGCGCAATGCCGATTGCCAGCGAGGCCGGGTACGTGGGTGAGACCAACGCGCACCGCGGTGTGACGGCCGATGACGCCGCCGCCTTGCAACGATTCCGCGAGGACAAGATCGTCGATGTCGGCAAGGTTCACGCCGGCGCGGTCGAGAACGGCTTGTACGGCGATCTCAGCCAGCGTGAACGCGTCGACGTCGGCCAACGAGCCCTTGTGGCTACGGCCGATGGGTGTGCGCGCCGCGGCGACGATGACAGCTTCGGGCATGGATGCTCCTTTGGCGAATCAAACGGATCAGATATGGATCGGCACGCGCGCCCATCCGCGCACCGTGCTGGTATGCAGACGCTTCGCGTTGGCCTCGTCGAAGTCCCAGGTGGGAAATCGTTTGAAGGTCTCTTCGAGTGCGACGCGCGTTTCGAGCCTCGCAAGCGATGCGCCGATACAGAAGTGGATGCCGTGGCCGAACGACACGTGCGTGTCGAACTGACGACGCACGTCGAAGCGATCAGGGTCGTCGTACTTGCGCTCATCACGACCGGCCGAACCGGTAAGCAGGAGCACACGCGAACCCGCGGGAACCGCAACGTCGTGGAACTCACTGTCGCGCATGCTGAAGCGACCTTGCACCGGCGAAGGCGCTTCGTAGCGCAGGAGCTCCTCGGTCGCGTTCGGTATCACGTCAGGATGCGCGACGAGGTCGGCTCGTTGTTCGGGATGCGTTGCAAACAACACCGCTGCCCAACCGAGCACGCGTGACGTGGTCTCGGTGCCGGCGCTGATCAGCAGGTTGGCGAATTCGGTCGCCTCCTGCTCGGTGAGACGGCGCACCTCACCCCCCTCGGACATCTCGGCTTGCACGAGCGCCGTCATCATGTCGTCGCGAGGATGCGAGCGACGTTCCGCCAACTGAACGGCGAGGTACTCGTGCAACCAGATCTGGGCGCCGAATGACGTGTCGTTGATCATGCCCACACCGGGCTCGATGTGAAAGACCTGATCGATATGGCCTCGGACCTCTTCGCGATCGCTCTCGGGCACACCGAGCAGCGCCGAGATCACCTTTGACGGCACGATGCTTCCGAAATCGGCGAGATAGTCAAAGCCGGCGCCGTCACGCTGAGCGTCGAGCAACTCCGCGCAAATGCGCCGCACCTCCGGTTCGAGTTCGGCGATGCGACGCGGCGTGAACGCGCGCGACACCAGCGAGCGCAGTGAGCCGTGGTCGGGCGGATCGAGAAAGATCATCTGCCTGGACCCGATGGGCTCGGGGCCCATGAGTTCGAGAACAGTACCGTGCGCCGACGAAAACCCTTTTACGTCGCGGTGCACGGTCTCGACATCGGCGTGACGTGAGAGCGCGTAGAAGTCGTAGTGATCGTTGTAATACGTGGGCGCTTCGTCGCGCATGCGCTTCCACGTCGGATGTGGATTCGCGTCAATCTCGATATCGAACGGGTCCCAGTTGAGGTCGCTCATTTGGCCTCCACGATCTCGGCGGTGCTCACAGGATTGCACCGGCAAACTTGAGTTCGGCGATCCGGTCACTGGCCATGCCGAGCTCGGTCAAAATCTGGTCGGTGTGCTCACCGACCTCGGGCGCCCGTACGAGATCGGCCGGTTGCTCGTCGAATTGCACCGGGTTCATCACCAGCGGAAAGCTCACGCCGTCGCGAGCGGCGACCTGGTCGATGTAGCCGTTCTCTATGGCTTGCACATCGTCGTGTAACTCAATGGCCTTTTGCGCTGGCGCCCACACACCCGACACGCCGTCGAGCACAACGCGCCACTCGGCAAGCGAGCGCGTCGCGAAGATCTCGTCAAGGATCGCGATGGCCTCAACGCGATGCTCGAACATTGCCGCAGGTTCGGCGAATCGGGCGTCGGCGGCCAACTCGGGACGGCCCACCGCGGCGATCAGTTCAGGCCAAAATCGCGCCGACTGCAACATGACGAGATGGACGACACGATTGTCGCTGGTGCGATAGCGGTTGGCGATGGGGTTCGGCGCGTCCGAGCGCGAGAAGCGCGGCATCTCAAGGTCTGCGAAGACCTTGTGCGCAACGATGTTCGGCGACATCATCCACATGCCGAGCCCGAGCAGCGAGATGTCGACGACGGAAGTCTCCCCCGTGCGCTCACGCTTCAACAGCGCAGCGGCGATGCCGCCGGCGATGGTTTGCGCGCCGACGAGATCACCGAAGGCCGGCGTTTGCACAGGCCCATACACGTCGCCGGGCGTCTGCGTGAACGCGTCGGCAATCCCCGCGCGTGCCCAATAGGCCGAGCCGTCATAGCCGCCCTTGTCGGCGTCGGGTCCGCGCACGCCTTGACCTGACCCGCGGGCGTACACGATGCGAGGGTTCACGGCGCGCACGTCTTCGACATCGAGGCGAGCGCGTGAGCGAGGGCCAGGGAGCCAGTTCGTGAGGAAGACGTCCGCGCCCTTGCAGAGCTCAAGCAGCACCTCACGGCCATCGGGATGCTTGATGTCGATACCGATGGACCGCTTGTTGTGATTCGGCTGCTCGATCAGGTAGTTACAGCGACCGGCGACACCGGGAACCATGCCGCTCGCGATCAGGCCCCGCTGCGGATCACCGCCATCGGGATGCTCGACCTTGACGACATCGGCGCCCCATTCGGCCAGAACGGCGCCCGCCGCAGGTACGAAGGTCCACGATGCGAGCTCGATGACGCGAATGCCTTCCAACGGGAGTGTCACGCTCGTCCTCGTAGGGTTTGAGTCACGGTTCAAAGTACTGAACCCTACATCGCCGACCGGGGCGCAACCGCGTCGAGACCTACGATGGTGACCGTGGACCCCGGCCTGCCGATCTACCCCGCGGAAGCGTCGAATGGCGAGTTCGTGCCTCGCGCCGCGACCGACCCGGAGCGTGCCGATGCCGCGGAGATCCTGCGTCGCATCGGCGACGCTGCCGACCGTCTACGCGTCGACCGTCGCTCGCTTCTGCATACCGCGTCGGGCGTCGCGGCAACCCTCGCCGTGTTCAACCTTGCCGCCTGTTCCGATCGGGGCTCCAGTAGCTCGCCGCGCGCGTCGGTAGCGTCGACGACCACCGGCTCGGCGACCCCATCAACATCGACCACCCAAGGCGGTCGGTTCGAGGCACCCGAACCCACAGACCGCGCGGCGTGCGCAGAAGCCCTCGGCGGCGACGAGTTCATCTTCGACGTACACGCACATCACGTGATGCCGAATGGCCCGTGGCGGACGAACGCCCCGTCGATCGTGGCGATGATCAGACCACTGGTGCCCGACGGCTGCACGTCCGCGGACCCGTTCGAATGTCTCGACCGCGTGTCGTTCCTCCAGGACTTCTTTCTCGCGAGCGACACGACGATCGCACTTCTGAGTGACGTGCCCAATTCGGGGCCGGATGACGCATCGGTCCCGTGGGTCGAAGCGCTGCGAACGAAGGCGCTCGCTGATCGGACCACGGGTGCCGGAGCGTCTCGACTGCTACTGCACAACGTGATCGCGCCGAACTTCGGTGACCTGCACCAGCGGCTCGACGAGATGACGGCCACGGCTGCAACAGGCAATGTCGCAGCGTTCAAGGTGTACACGGCGTGGGGACCGCACAACCAAGGATTCGCGATGGACGACGAGCGCATCGGGCTCCCGGTCCTCGAACACGCACGCAGCCTCGGAGTGAAGATCCTGTGCGCACACAAGGGCCTTCCGATTCAGGGCTTCGATCAACGCTTCAATGGCCCGGCCGACATTGTCGCCGCGGCGCGCATGTATCCCGACATGCAGTTCGTGATTTACCACAGCGCGTTCGAGCGCGAGACCGTCGAAGGTGCGTACTCGCCATCTTCCGCGGCGCGTGGCATCAACTCGTTGGTCAGGGCGATGAACGACAACGGGCTCGCGCCGAACGCGAATGTGTGGGCCGAACTCGGTACCACGTGGCGCGAACTCATACGCAAGCCGAACGAGGCCGCGCACTGCGTCGGCAAGTTGCTGCGCCACGTCGGCGAGGATCGCGTTCTGTGGGGCACCGATGCGATTTGGTATGGCTCGCCGCAGCCCCAAATCATGGCGTTTCGAGCCTTCGAGATCACGCCTGCCTACCAAGAGCAATTCGGCTATCCAGCGCTGACGGACACGATCAAACGGAAGATCTTCGGACTGAACGCAGCCAACCTGTTCGGAGTCGACGCGCACGTGTCGCGGTGCGCGCTCGATGCCGACAAACTCGCTGCGTCGAAGCTCGAATTCGCGTCGCTTGTCGACACAAATCGGATCACCAGTGCGTGGCAGCCTCGCGGCCCGATGAGCCGCCGTGAAGTGCTCAGTTTCATACGCAACGGTGGAACGATCGGCGCGGGCTGACCGACCGCGAGTTACTGCGCCGTGGTTGACGCGTATCGCGAAGCGATCTCATCCAACATGGTGGCGAGCGCGCGTGGTGCGCTTCGTGCAGGCGTGTGGTCGGCATCGATATCGATGATCTCGCTGCACCTTGCCGCCGTGATCAACCGCGCCTGCATCTCGGGCGTTTGGAGCTGATCCCCAAGCGGGCGAACGAACGTGCGGGGTAGGTCTCGCGAAACGCCGGCCCAGCTGACGGGTTGGAACATCAGGTTGAGCGACTCGATCGCGCGTACCGTGCGCGGGTCATCAATGGCGCGGAGATGCCCGGGCAGCTGCGCGAGGGCATCACCGCGCGCGTAACTGCTCCCCGCGTGCTCGCGTAGCATACGTGGACGCGCTTCGAGGAATGCCTCACGACGTTCCGGATGCACGGTGTCCGCGGCGACCTCGCCCTCGGGCGCAGTGACGCCGGCAACGAGCACAAGATGACATGCCTGCGCGCCGAGGGTCGCTACGACACGTGGCCCGATGACGCCACTCGCCGAGTGAGCCACGACGATCACCGGGCCCATGGTCGCCGAGCGCACGTCGGCAGCAACCTGCATCGCGGCCAACTCGATCGTGACTTGGGTCAAATCGAACGGGCGAGTCGAGCGACCAAGAACATCCACGGCGACCGACGGCGCCGTGAGAAACACCTGCGTGCTTTCCCAAACGCGCGCAGTGTCGCCCGCGCCGTGGATGAGCACCAGCGTGGGCAGCGTCACTTCGGGTCGAACCGAATGGCACCGTCGATGCGCACCACCTGTGCGTTGAGGTAGCGGTTCGTGATGAGGTGTTCCGCAAGTGCCGCAAATTCCTCGGGATGGCCGAAGCGTTGTGGAAACGGCACCTTTGCTTCGAGCTTCTCGCGCATCGCGGCCGGTGCATGCTCCCATGCCCTCGTAGCCATCGTTCCCGGCGCGATCGTGTTCACGCGAATCCCCACGGCCGCGAGATCGCGCGCCGCAATGAGGGTCATACCGATGATCGCCGCCTTCGCTGAGCCGTACGCGATCTGGCCGATCTGACCCTCGAACCCCGCGATCGACGCAGTCGCGACGACCACCCCGCGCTCACCGTCGTCGTTCGCCGGGTCCAAGTTGTTCATCGCCGCCGCCGAAAGGCGCAACGAGTTGAACGTGCCGACCACATTGAGGTTCACGGTGTCGGAAAACACCTGCAGCGAATGCGGTTCGCCGGCGCGGTCGATGGTGCGTCCGCCGCCCGTGGCGCCACCGGCACATGCAACAAGGATGCGAAACGCGCCCAGGCCGCCCGCTACCTCAATCGCGTGGCTTGTGTCTTGCTCCGACAGCACTGAGCCACCAACGAACGCGGCGCGCTCGCCGAGTTCAGCAACGATCGCGGCGGCTCGGGCCTCGTCGCGATCGAAGATCACAACCGTGGCGCCCTTCGCGTGTAGGTGACGCACGGTTGCCTCACCCAAACCCGATGCGCCACCGGTAACGACTGCGACGTTGCCTTCGATCTCCATAGGTATGCCTCTCCACGATCCGCGACTCGAGCCCATACGGCCGGTCGGCACTGTACCGGCCGAGCGAACGAGCGCGATCGCCGCAAGAATGCTCGGCAGATGATCGCTGCATCGAAGACGGACGACTTAGTTGACGACGAACTGCTCGCGTGGATTGGCGGTGTAGCGGGGGGAGACGTCATCGCCATCGAACGTCGCAGTGGTGGAGCGTCGCGCGCTGGGTACGCAGTGGACGTTGTTGATCCCGGTGGCACGACCAAGGCATTGTGGTTACGTATCGATACCGGTCACGGGCCGCAATCCGGTACGAGCTACACCGTGCGTCGCGAGGGAGCGGTGTATCGCGCACTCGGCGACACGCCCGTGCGCGTCCCTCGGCTGATCGCAATCCATCCGACGCGAGACGCGTTCCTGGCCGAGCGACTCACGGGGCAGAATTGGTTCGCTCAGATCACCGATGCTGTCGAAAAGGTGGCAACCGCGCGTGCCTTCATGGCGCAGCTCGCGGCCATCCACGCCATCGACGTTCGCACGCTCGACATACCCGAGCTTGGTCACCAACGTCACATCTCCGATCACGTACGCGATGAGCTCGTCATCTGGAACGCGCAGTACCGCGAAGGTACGGCCGACGACCCTGTGATCTCGTTGGCGTTCGCATGGCTCGCCGCGCATGTGCCGCCCGACGGTGATTGGCCGCTGGTGCTCGTGCAGGGCGATACGGGGCCGGGCAACTTCCTCTACGCCGACGGCGACGTCGTCGCGGTGATGGATTGGGAGATGGCGCATTGGGGTGACCTGCACGACGACCTCGGCTGGTTGTGCGTGCGCGACGCGCAGGAACGCTTCACCCACCTGCCGGATCGGTTCCTCGACTACGAGGAGTTCGGTGGACGCTCGATCGACCTCGATCGTCTGCGGTACTTCCGCGTGCTCGCGCAGATGCGATGCGCAGTCGGAACGCGACGCGGCCTATTGGCGCGCGACAGTCGCGGCGAAATCGCGAACCACGTCATCTACAGCACGATGCATCTCAGCTTGCTGGCCGATGCCCTCGCCGAAGCGATGGGCATCGAACGACCGGCTCGCGTCATGCCAGCGGAGATCGCCCAAGACCCCGATGACGCAACGTGGCTGTTCGATGTCGCTCTCGACGATCTGCGCGAGGTGATCGTTCCGGCGATCGAGCCCGGCTTCGCGCAGCAGCGAGCGAAGGGACTCGCGCGATTGTTGAAGTACTTGCGCTCTGTGCAACGCGCGGGCACAACGATCGACGCGCAGGAGTGCGACGACCTGACAATCCTCCTCGCGAGGCCCGTCTTCGACGCGCCCGCAGGACGACGTGACTTGTGCGCAGATCTCGACAGCGATGCGATCAACCATCGCGCCGTCGCAACGTATTGCCTGCGATACGCCGCGCGCCGTACCGATATGGCACGCGACGCGATGGGCGCACTCGCCGACCGCCGCTACTCGCCCATCGAGTAACGCGGACGGTGGAGCAACCGGCTCAGACGCCGTTCGACGCGCGCAGGTTCGCTTCAAGGTCGAGCAGGATCTGGCCCGACAGGTCGTAGCGGATCGGCGCGTCGTTCGCGCGCGGGCCTTCCCAGCCTGGCAGCAGATTGCGCTCGTGACAGAAGAACTGCGCCTCGATGTTCTGTCCGTTGAGCGCATCCGCCTCGGGGTTGGTCAGCAACCACTGCACCACGACACCGATCACGTCAGCGGGCGCACCGTTGTTTTCGATTCCGAATTCAGCCATGTCGGCCGCAATGCGCTCGGTGGCAATGAGGTTCGGCTGCACGTTGAAGCAGCGCACGCCGGTGCCTGCGAGCTCGGTGGCGAGATGCCCGGCGACGCGATGGAACGCGGCCTTCGACATTCCGTAGCCGAGACCCCATCCGCCTTGGCCGGCGGGACGCGTCGGGTCGGCGTAGCCCGAAGCCGACGAGATGCTGATGAGCGTGCCGGTGCCACGAGCGATCATCCCCGGCAACACCAGTCGATTGATGTGCAGCGGCGCGATCGCATTCGCGTACACCTGCTTCTCGATGAGATCCACCGGCGTGTCGATGAACAGGTCCATGTGCCCCGGCCCGATGTAGCGGCCGTTGTGTACGACCACATCGACGCGGCCCCAACGCTCGAGCACCGTGGTCACGCAGGCGCCCAGCGACACCGGATCGATGAGGTCCGCCGGCACCATTAGCGCCTCGCGTCCCTCCTCTTCGATCAACGCCGCAGTCGACGCGAGGCTGCCCGGCAACGGCTTGGTGTTCGACTTCTTGAGCGTCGAACTGTGCTCGCGCGCTTCACCCTCCTGCACGGTGCGGGCCGTGATCGCGACGTCGTAGCCCGACCGCGCGAGGTATTGGGCGCACACCTTTCCGATGCCTCGGCTGGCGCCGGTGATCAATGCGACCTTGCGTTCTGGGTTGTTCGCCATGACAGTTCTCCTTCGGTGTGAGCAAGATAGGCCGGTTCGTGGAGCGCGTGCTGTGCGACGCAAGCGCCAAGGTAGGGGATGTACTCAATGGGCATGTTCGATGATCAAGTTGTGGTCGTCACCGGCGGTGCCAGCGGCATTGGTGCCGCGACGTGCCGAGCGTTCGCGGCTCAGGGAGCGCATGTGGCGGTGGTCGATCTCAACGGCGCTGGAGCCGATTTCGTTGCGCGCGAACTTGGCGGCTCAGCGACGGCGCACACCGTCGACGTCACCGACGCCGCTGGGGTCACCGCTATGGCCACAGCCGTTCTGGCGGCACACGGTCATGTCGACGTGCTCGTGAACAACGCTGGCCATTGGGTCGCGGTGCTGCCTTTTCATCTTGCGAGCCCCGACCATTGGGACGACGTGATCGGCGTCAACTTCCGCCAGGTCCTGTTGGTGACGAAGGCGTTCCTCAAACCGATGCTCGATCAAGGCCGCGGCGTCATCGTCAACGTGTCGTCGATCGAAGGTGTGCGCGCCTATCCGAACGATCCGGTGTACGCATCTGCGAAGGCCGCCGTCAATCAGTTCACGGCGTCGATGGCGTTGGCATACGGCCGCAAGGGCATACGCGTGGTCGGCATCGCGCCCGACATCACGAACACGGCGCAGGTCGTCTACGACGAGCAGGTGCAAGCCGATCCGCGTTGGAAGTGGTGGGCGCCCGTCGGTCGTTTTGGCACGCCGGAGGACAACGCGGACGTCATCGTCGCGATTGCTTCGGATCAGTTCCGCTTCGTCACCGGCGCGGTGGTCAACACGGACGGCGGCACCGGCGTCGCGGGCGGCTGGTTCTGGGCCGACCACAAACGGACGTTCATGAACCGCCCCGATGGCCTCCAGTCGTAGAGGATGCGCCGATAGCCGCATCTACAAGCCGCTGAGCCACTCGTTGGTCGAGTCCACGATGTGGCCGATGTCGTCGCTCGTCAGCCCGTGATGCAACGGCAGCGACAAGGCGCGATCCATCACTGCGTCGCAGTTCGGTAAACCTCCCTCAGGCTGGCGGTGCGCAATCGACGCGAAGCCGGGTTGACGCAAAATGTTGCCCGTCCAAATCATGCGCGTTGCCACGTTGCGTTCGACGAAGAACTCCTGCGCCGCAGTGCGGTCGATCCCCTCGGCCAACATGAACGGATAGCGCATCCATGTGGTCTCCGCCCCTTCAGTGGTGCGCGGCGGCGCGACCTTGTCGAGGTGCTGCGCGAGTACTGCGTCGATCTGTGCCTTGTTGCGATTGCGACGCGCATTGAACTCGGGAAGCTTGTCCATCTGTACAAGGCCGTAGGCCGCCATGATCTCGCTGGGCTCGAAGTTGTAGCCCATGTCGTCGAACACGAAGATGAGGTCATACGGCGTGCCGTCCGCGAGCGGACCGAAGCGCTCGTCGCTGCCCTTGCGGCTACCGAACAAATACGTCTCACTACGCCGGCCCCACCGGCGCCGCACAAGACTCTGGTCGAACCATTCAGGATCGTCTACCGCGATCATCCCGCCGTTGCCGGCCGCCGTCATCGAGTGTGAACGCGCGAAGCTCGTCACCACGATGTCGGCGCGCAAGCCCGTGCGGGTACCGCGCAATCGCGAGTCGAGCACGTCGCACGAATCCTCGACCACGAGCAGGCCATGCTTGTCGGCAATGGCGCGGATGCGATCCCAGTCGGGGCAGTTCCCAACAAGGTTGGGCGTGAGGATGGCCTTGGTGCGAGGGCCAATCATCGCCTCGATCTTTTCGACATCGATCTGATAGGTGTCTGGCTCGACGTCGACGAACGCGGGGATGATCCCGTTGCGAACAAGCGGGGCGATATCGGACGAGAAGGTCAACGGCGACGTGATCACCTCGTCGCCCGGTTCACAGCACAACAGATCAACGGCTAGCCACAACGCGGACGTGCCGGAGTTGACCATCACTGCGTGCTGCTTGGCGAGCAGCTCAGCGCCGCGCCGCTCAAACTCGGCCACGTTGACGCCGAGGTCCATGATGCCCGACTCGAGCACCTTGACGACGGCGTCGATCTCGCGTTGGTCGTGAACGGGTCCGGCTTCGGTGATCTTGTGTGTGCGCGCTGCGCTCATGTGGAGCCCCCTGGTTCGGCGGTCATTCAACCACGCGAACGTTCTACGATGCCCCGGGCAGGGGGGTCTCCATGGCGAACAGGCTGGCGGGAAAAGTTGCGTTGATCTCGGGTGCGGCGCGTGGCCAGGGTGCCGCCGAGGCGCGGCTGTTCGCAGCCGAGGGCGCGAGAGTTGTACTCGGCGACGTGCTCGACGACGTGCATGACGTTGCGGCGTCGATCAACGCAGAAGTGCCGTTCGCCGCGGAGGCCGTGCACCTCGACGTGACCAGCCAGGACGACTGGCGAAACGCCGTCGCTCTCGCGCGTGTGCGGTACGACGGACTGCACATCCTCGTGAACAACGCCGGCATCACCAGTGAGCGATTCGGCGGCATTGTCCCCATCGAGGAGATGTCGCTCGAGGCATGGCGCGCGTTGCTTGAAGTGAACCTCACCGGGAACTTCCTCGGGATCAAGACCGCGATTCCGCTGTTGCGCGCCACGGCCGCGCCGCTGCTCGCTGCGAACCCGCGTGCGTCTGCGTCGATCGTCAATATCTCGTCAGCGCAAGCCATTCGTCCTTCGCCCGGCCAGAGCAACTACGCCGCGTCGAAATGGGGCCAGCGAGGACTTACGAAAGTCGCCGCCAGCGAACTCGGCCCCGTGATCCGCGTGAACTCGGTACACCCCGGGCCGATCGACACTCCTATGATTCACGACATGCTTGTTGCCAACCTGGATGTACTTGCCGGTTTGCAAGCCGATACGCCACTCAATCGAGTGGGCACCGCCGAGGAAGTTGCCGATCTCGTGTTGTTTCTTGCGAGCGAGGAATCAAGCTATTGCACGGGCGCCGAGTTCCTCGTCGAAGGCGGGCGCACTGCAGCGACCGTGGTGCGGCGATGAGCGCGCCGGTTGTGAACGTGGTGATCGGCGCCGGGTCCGGGATGGGCGCTGCGGTCGCAGCGCGCCTTGCCGGGCGCGGGCCGCTGCTGCTTGCCGACCTGCGCGTGGACGCACTCGGCCCGCTGGCATCGCATCTCGGTCCGCATGTCACCACGGCCGGGTGCGATGTTAGCGACCAGTCGTCGGTCGAGGCGTTGGCGGCTTTGGTTCCGTCGCTGGGCGCGCTCGTCATCACAGTCGGGCTGTCGCCAACGATGGCACGCGGCCGTCGCATCTACGAGGTCAACCTCCTCGGCACGACACGGGTCCTGCTCGCCTTCGATTCCGCGGTCGGCGCCGGCTCGGCCGCCGTGTTGTTCGCGTCGACCGCCGGCCACATGATGCCTGCGGTCGAGGCCATCGACGCGACGCTCGATGACGCTATGGCCGACGATTTCTTCGCTCGGCTCAGTGCCACCGGCGTCGATATCGAAGTGCCCGAGATCGCGTACTCCATCTCGAAGCGGGGTGTTCTGCGAATCCCGCCGCGGCTCGCCGCATCGTGGGGTGCACGCGGGGCGCGCATCGTGTCGGTGTCGCCCGGCATCATTGACACGCCTATGGGCAAGACCGAGCTTGCGCACCAGCCGCTCATGGCTCCGATGATCGAAGCAACACCATTGGCACGCCAGGGTCTCGCCGACGAGGTCGCAGCGGTCGCCGCTTTCCTGTGCTCAGCCGACGCGTCGTTCGTGAGCGGATGCGACGTGCTCGTCGACGGTGGCTACATCGGCGCTACCGCAGCAGCGAGCGCCTGACACGTGCAGATCGGCATTGTGCCGCGCGATCTCCAACGGTCGATCGCCTTTTACCGCGACGTGATGGGCTTCACGTATGTCGGCGCGATGCCGGTGATCGAGGGCCGAACGCTGCACCTGTTCGACGTGGATGGCGGCGTGTTGAAGCTGCTCGAGCAGTCGGGCGAAACGCCAGCACCTGCGCCGCACATTGCTGGACCGTTCGCCCGTGTCACGGGTGTGCGTTGGATGACGTTCGATGTGACCGACCTCGACGCGGTTGTCGCGCGGTGTGCCGGGCGACGGTTCCAGATGGCGGTGACTGAGCTGCGACCAGGGCTGCGGGTGTGCATCGTCGAGGACGACGACGGCAACGCGGTCGAGCTGGTGGAGCGGAGCTGACCGACATCACAAGGGAGCGCTCGACCGCTGTGGTTGCATCAGCAAGAACCGGCTCTGGCGGGCCAGGAACCGGCCAGCCGGTCGTTGACACGTAACATCGTGTCTCGAGCGCGCCGCTCCCCAGCTGCGCGCGCCCCAGGAGGCACGATGTCCACACCCGCGACCGCCACACGACAGCCGCGCGTCGCCGTCATCGGCGCGGGGCCGGGCGGCATCTGCTTGGCCATACGCCTGCGCGAGGCCGGGTTCGACAACGTCACGATCTATGAGAAGTCCGAGGGCGTGGGCGGCACCTGGAACCACAATCGCTACCCCGGCGCTGCGTGCGACGTGCAGTCGCACCTGTACTCGTTCTCGTTCGAGATCAAGACCGACTGGACGCGGCCCTACGCGACGCAGCCAGAGATCCTCGACTACATGGAGCAGGTGGTCGAGAAGTACGACTTGCGCCCCCTCATCCGGTTCTCGACGCCCGTCGTCGCGGCCCACTGGGACGACGAGTGCACTTTGTGGCGCGTCGTGATCGAGTCGCCGATCAGCGGAGCGCGCGAGGCGGTCGAGGCCGACATTCTGGTCAGCGCCATTGGGATGTTCAACGATCTTGTCGTACCCAACATTGAGGGTCTCAACGAGTTCACCGGGACGATGTTTCACTCCGCTCGTTGGGATCACACGCACGACCTGACCGGTGACCGCATCGCAGTGATCGGCAGCGCGGCGAGCGCCGTGCAGTTCCTCCCTGAGGTGGCCAAGGCGGCAGGACAGCTACATCTTTTCCAGCGCACGCCGAACTGGGTATTGCCCAAAGACGATACGCCGTTCACTCCCGAGCAGTTGGAGCAGTTCACAACCGACCCCGTCGCGGCGCGGCAAATGCGCTGGGAGATCTTCCGGCGCGTCGAAGCCGCCATCACCTACTCGAACCCCGCGTCCTTGCAAGCCGCCGAGGAGGCCGGCCGGCGCAATATCGCCGTTGTCGACAATGTGGATCTGCGCGCCAAGCTCACACCCACCGAGCCATACGGATGTCGACGCCCGCTGACATCGAACGTGTACTACCCAACGTTCAATCGTCCGAACGTCGAACTCGTCACCGAACACATCACACGTCTCACCCCGACGGGCGTGGTCACCGAAGATGGTGTCGAGCGCGAGGTCGACACCGTCATTCTTGGAACCGGCTTCGCCACGACCAAGTACGCGTCGGCCATCGATATTCGCGGTCGCGGCGGCGCGCGCATCGACGACGCGTGGAGCGACGGTGCGCAGGCGTACCTCGGCATCACCACTGCCGGCTTCCCGAACCTGTTCATGCTGTACGGCCCAAACACGAACAACGGCTCGATCATCTTCATGCTCGAATGCCAGGTCGCATACATCCTGCGCCACCTCGACCACATGCGCGGCGACCAAATCGCATGGATCGACGTGCGACGCGATGTCATGGACGCTTACAACAACGAACTACAGCACGACCTCGAACAGGTCGAGGTCTGGAATGAGAACTGCAACACCGGCTACTACCGCGGCGGAACCAAGCAGCGCATCGTCACCCAATGGCCGCACACCATGGCTGCCTATCGCGACCGCACCCAGGCCCCTGACGACGAGCACTACGAGGTGCACCCCGGCCGCCCGCTCGAGGCGACTCGTCCGTAGATCGCCGCCGCGTCCGCGATCGCTCGACCGCGGCGTTCAGCTGCGCATGAGGTCGGCGGCGCGTTCGCCGATCGCGATCGCGGTCAGGTTGGTGGTCGCCCGGGGGATAGCAGGCATGATCGACGCGTCGGCCACGCGCAGATTGGCCACGCCATGCACGCGAAGCTGGTCATCGACAACGGCTTCCGCGTCGTCGGCCGGACCCATGCGGCACGTCCCGCAGGGGTGATACCACGGCGCGCAAACAGCCTTCACGTACTCGGCGAGGGCCACGTCGTCGTCGGTCGCGAACATTGCCTCGTCGATGAGCGCGAACCCGCGTACGCGATCGCGCATCGCGGCTGACCGGGCCACACGGTGTTGGATGCGGAGCGCGGCGACGAGTCGCGCCACATCCCAGGGGTCATCGCACAAGTTGAGATCGATCGACGGCGCAACGTTGGGGTCGACGGATTCGAGCTGCACCGAACCCCGTGAGCGCGGCGACAAGACGCCGCACGTGAGCGCGAAGATCACGTCGGAACCGACGAGGTCACGAAAGTCAGGCGTCGACGCGAGATCCCAGTGGCTCATCATGCCGAGAAGTAGGTCGTTGCGTTCCGCGCTCCCGGGCGCGGTCCATCGTGCGCCGAGTTGGAACTGCACCTCACTCGTATCACAGACGCCCGCCTCGGGGATCACGAACAAGAACGCGCCCGGATGCTCCATCAGGTTGGCACCAACGCCCGGACGGTCGGCCACCACCTCGATACCGAGTGCACGAAGCGCCGCGCCAGCGCCGATACCCGAGCGCAGCAGGACCGCTGGGCTGTGAATCGCGCCCGCCGACACGACCACTTCGCGCGCGGCAACGAATGTGGAACCGAGTGATCCGGCGCACTCGACGCCGATCGCGCGTCCGTCCTCGATGACGACGCGATTGACCAACACGTTGCCGCGCACCTCGAGATTGGGGCGAGCGCGGGCGGGCTCGAGGTACGCGATCGCAGTGGATATGCGCTCGCCGTCGCGGCGATTCATCGGGAACGGGCCGACGCCTTCAGCGACACCGTCGTTGTGATCGGTCACCGACGCGAGACCGACCTCAACGCACGCGTCATGGAAGGCTCGTTGTTGCGCAGTCCACTCGTGCCGCGCCCAACGCGCGATCGGGATCGGGCCCGTTCGCCCGTGTACAGAGTCGCTGCCCTCGGCGTCTGCTTCGAGGCGCCGAAGAATCGGCAGCAGATCGGCCCAACCCCACCCCGCGTTACCAGACGCGGCCCACCCGTCGATGTCCTCGGGCAACGGTCGCAATGCGAGCGCTGCGTTGACAGCAGAGCCGCCACCAGCGGACTTTCCTTGCGGGAACGCGAGCATGCGGCCGGGCGTGGCCTGCGCCTGCATTGCCCAGTCGCGCGTCGTCAACGCGAAGGTCACGTTCGACAGCTGATCCGCGTCGGCGTTGCGCTCGATCGAGCCAGCCTCGAGCAACAGCACTCGGCGTGCCGGATCTTCGCTCAAGCGTGCCGCAAGGGTGGCTCCGGCCGAGCCCGCCCCCACGATCACGACGTCGTATGACTTCCCCGCCGCGTCCATTTCGTGACACTACCGCCGGCGCGCAACGCGTGACTTGGCCCGTTCATGCGGCCGTCTTGACCCCACTTGGCGGATACATCAACGCGTGTAACGTGCGCGTCCATGGAATTCGGCATCTTCACCAACATGTACCACCCGAAGCATTGGCGAGACGGCAAAGTCCGCAGCGAACACCAGACCCTGCGCAACGAGTTGGAGTACATCAAGCTCGCCGATCGCACCGGTTTCAAGTACTCCTGGTCAGCCGAGCATCACTTCCTCGATGAGTACTCGCACCTCTCCGCAAGCGAGTCGTTCATGGGCTACGCGATGGCCGCCACCGAACGCATCCACGTCGGCTCGGCGATCATGAATATCACGGCACCGGTCAACCACCCCGCGCGCATTGCCGAGCGCGTCGCGATGCTCGATCACCTCGGTGACGGCCGCTTCGAATTCGGTACGGGTCGCGGCTCGTCGTCGACGGAGGTCTACGGATTCGGCATCTCGTCGATGGAGCGCACCCGCGAGCTGTATGACGAGTCGCTCCCGCAGGTCGTGCGCATGTGGAAAGAGGAGAGCTACTCCTATAGCGGCGACTCGTTCTCGATGCCCGAACGTCGCGTGCTACCCAAGCCATACACCAATCCGCACCCGCCAATTTGGGTGGCGGCCGGTTCGCCGGCGACGTTCGAAAAGGCCGCCCGTCTCGGGATCGGCGTGTTGTGCTTCACGCTCGGGACGCCCGACACGCTGGCGCCGCTCATCGAGATCTACAAGAAGAACATCGAAAAGGCTGAGCCGGTCGGCGGCTACGTGAACAACAACATCATGGTCACCGGCGACATGATGTGTCTCGAAGATGGTGACCGCGCCCGCCGTATCTACGCCGCGAACGGCAGCAACTATCACACCGGACTCGTGTTCAAGTACCTTGACTCCTTCCCGCGGCCCGAGGGCTTCCCGGTGTGGCCCGACCTGC
>JAYUFA010000115.1:0-6529 GCA_043738925.1 Actinomycetota bacterium | reverse complement strand
CGCGACCGTCGCAGCGACGTTGCCACGCCGTCCACTCCAGGCCTCGGTCGTATGCTGATCCGCGCTTGCACGTTGCGCTGCTGCGTGTGCGGGCAGGGCAAGCTGTTTCGTCGCTGGACGCAACTGGTCGACCGCTGCCCGAGCTGTGGCTACTTGTTCGAACGCTCCGAGGGTCAGTACATCGGTGCTGTGGGCATCAACACGGTGGTCACCTTTGGACTCCTGCTTGTCGTGCTGATCATCGGGTTCATCGTGACATCGCCCCACACGCCGATCTTGTCGCTCTCGCTCATCGGCGCTGCCGTCGCCGTACTTGCACCCATTGTCCTCTACCCGTTCTCGAAGACCATATGGACCGCGGTCGACCTCGCTCTGTCTCCGCTTGAAGCAGGCGAGGCGCCCCAACTTCTCGACGCCACAAGCGCGGCGGAGCATCCGTGACCATCAAGTGGGTGGGGTTCGACGCTGACGACACGCTGTGGCACAACGAGCGCTATTTCGCGGATACGCAACGCGCCTTTCACGATGTGCTCGCTGCCTACGCCGAACCGCACGCCACCGAGGAGTCGCTCCTCGAGACCGAGCGTCGCAATCTTGCGCTGTTCGGCTATGGCGTCAAAGGGTTCTTGCTGTCGATGATCGAGACCGCGATCGAGGTCTCCGACGGCGCCATTCCGGCACGCGAAATTCATCACATCATCGAGTTGGGCAAGATGCTGCTCGCACAGCCCGTTGAGTCGCTGCCCTACACGTACGACGTCGTGCGCGAGATGGCATCGCGCTACCAGCTCGTGCTCATCACCAAAGGCGATCTCTTCCATCAGGAGACGAAGATCGCGGCGTCGGGTCTCGCGGAGTACTTCACCCACGTCGAGATCGTCGCCGAGAAAGACGTTGCGACCTATCGCCGCATCTTCGAACGCCACGGGATCGACCCGATGCACTTCGTGATGGTGGGGAACTCACTGCGCAGCGACATCCTGCCGGTGCTCGACCTCGGTGGCCGCGGCGTGCACGTGCCCTACGAGATTACGTGGGCGATGGAGCACGCCATCGCGGAAGCGCATCACGACTTCGTCTCGATCGCCGATCTGTCGGAACTCGCCGACGTGCTCGCGCGCTGGTAGCCGGTGCGCGCGCTCACCGATCGCGAGCTGGACGCGTACAACGTGTTGCCGCGTGCGCTTGCCGGGCGCGTCCGCATCATCAAGGTGCCGGTGCTCACACCCGGTACTGCGGGCATGACCCTCGGCCGGTTCGTGCTGCTGACCAACGACACCGATCGCGACGGTACGCGCCAGTTGCTCGCGCACGAGCTCGTTCATGTACGCCAATGGCACGAGTTGGGCGCACCTCGGTTCTTGTTCCGGTACCTGCGGAGTTACGCGCAGCAGCTCGTCCGACTTCGCCATCATCAGCGCGCATACCGAGCAATCACCCTCGAGGTCGAGGCCTACGACGTGGCCGACATATGGGCGGGCCGGATGCACCACCATCGATGAGGTTTGGTGGCCAGCGGCGGAATATCGACGGTCCGGGTGACACCGACATGACATCCTGGCGCGGTGACCGCGCCATCTGCACCCACCGACCGCACCACCCTTCGACGCAAGCCTGAGCGTGGCGAACACGACGCGTCGAGTGTGTACTCCATCCTCGACGAGGCGTTCGTGTGCCACCTCGCCATCACCGACGAGGCGGGCCGCCCGGTGGTACTGCCGACCACCTTTGTCCGTGTGGACGACACGCTCTATGTGCACGGCTCGCCTGCGTCACGGTTGCTGCGGCGCACGAAGAGCGGTATCGACATCTGCGTCACCGTTACCATCGTCGACGCCTTGGTGCTTGCCCGTTCGGCGTTTCATCACAGCGTGAACTACCGGTCGGTGGCCGTGTTTGCAACGGCACACGAGGTCACCGATCTGGCCGAGAAGCGCCTTGCGCTCCACGCCCTCGTCGAGCATCTCGTTCCCGGCCGTACCGCCGATTGTCGGCCGCCGACCGACCAGGAACTCAAGAGCACCACCGTGCTGGCCCTCGATCTCCGCGAGGCGTCGGCGAAGGCGCGCACCGGCCCACCCATCGACGACGAGGAAGACCTGTTGCTCGACCATTGGGCGGGCGTCGTGCCGTTGCACCAAGCGCGCGGCACCGCGGTACCCGACGGCGACTACACCGTGCCGCCGTATCTCGTGGCGTTTACGAACGCGGCGCGGGCCTGACCATCTGACCCGGGCGCGCCGCGAGCGCGTCAGGCAATTGCACGCCGTCGAGCTGGATCGGCGTGCCGTTGACGAGAATGTGGCGAACACCGGTCGGCGCGTCGGCAGTGAGACGTTCGGTGTTCGCGGGGAAGTCGCGCACGCGTCGCACGGGGCCGGGCGAAACCGTGTCGGGGTCGAACACTATTACGTCGGCCGCGTAGCCGGGCTTGAGATACCCGCGGTCGGCGAAACCGAACAGGTCGGCCTGCACGCCCGACAGCTTGCGCACCGCGGTTTCGAGCG
Source organism: Actinomycetota bacterium (assembly GCA_043738925.1). Lineage (GTDB taxonomy): Bacteria > Actinomycetota > Acidimicrobiia > Acidimicrobiales > WLNW01 > WLNW01. The sequence goes on along the minus strand of JAYUFA010000115.1, from coordinate 4,022 downwards.
ACAGCACCCCGCGCTCGCGCACCCAGTTGCCGAGCAAATCGGTCGACATGGGCGCGTCGCACAACTGGCCGACGTGCGCACCCGCATCCGACAACCCGAGGGTGCAGCCGTCGTCACCGAGCAATGTTGTGATGCCATCGATGTCGTCGTTGGCAACAACCGCACGCACACGGAGACGCAGCCCGGGCTCAGCGAGCGCGAGGTCGAGCAGCGCATCGAACGGCTCCTTGCCCATCGACGCGGCGATGTCAGCGAGCCGCTTGCCCTGCAACTCGGGGTTGGCCACCGACTCCATGATCTCGTACGTGTCGAAGCGGGGAACGAGGCCGACCATTGTCGACCAAATCTCCCGGGCGCGAGCCCGAAACGCCGGGTCGGCGTACGCCGCGGCGCGCCCCTCGTTCGTCGAACTCATGATCTCCGCGAACGCCGCGTTGGGGTTGAGGGTGAATGGCTCCGCGAGCGACATGGAGAACATGAGCGGTCGGCAAGTGACCTGCGGCCACACCTGCGCGCCATTGGCCCAACCCGCCTGATTCAGCTTCAGGTTGTTGAGGTGTGACCCGTTCGGCATCGTGAGCAGCGCCGTGTACGTCATCGGTACACCCAACGACGGTTGCAGCTCGTACATGGCGGCGATCGACAGGTTCGCGCCCGGGGTGACCTCGACGACGCCGCGCCGTGTGGCGCCAACGGCCTTGAACAGGCTCTCGTACTCGGCTGGGTCAGCAAGCCGGCTGGGGATCGGGCGTCCATCTGCGCCCAGGTGGGTCATCGCGAAGCTGGTGGCGAAGCCCGCCGCACCGGCCTCCATGGCCTCGGTGACCAGCCGGGCCATCTCGCAAACCTCGGCGGGTGTCGCGACACGATCGGAAGCCGCGTCGCCGAGCACGTACATGCGCAACGGTGTGTGGCCGAGGTACGCCGCGTAGTTGAGCACCGTGCCGCGCCGCTCGACGGACGCGAGGTACTCGGGGAAGGTCTCGAAGTCCCACGGGATACCGGCCGTGAGCGCGGCCACGTCCATGTCCTCGACCTTTTCGAGCGTCCGCGCGATCAACTCACGATCGGCTGGACGCGTTGGCGCGAGCGAGAACCCGCAGTTGCCGGCGACCACCGTGGTGACGCCGTGAAAACACGACGGGGTGAGCGCCGGATCCCAGAAAACCTGTGCGTCGTAGTGGGTGTGAATGTCGATGAAGCCTGGGGCAACGACATGGCCGCCCGCGTCGAGCACGCGGTCGCCGCTCAGCGACGGGCCGACCTCGACGACGCGACCGTCGGTGATGGCGACATCTGCCACAACGCCTGGGGCGCCGGTGCCGTCGATGACGGTGCCACCCTTGATGACCATCTGTGCACCCATCGGCGGACCTCCTGTTACTTCGCTGATTGTCCCACGAACACGCCCTGGCGCGCTGCAGCCACCATGACCGCGCGCACATCGACCACGCGCGGGCCGTCTCGGCGCACGACCATCGTGGCCACCTCGCCTTCGTGCAGCCGTCGCTTGCGTTCGCCGTCGAAAGCGAGCAGCACGGGGCCATGTACCTCGATCGGATCATCAAAGTGCAACGAGCGACACTCACGCACGCCGATCTGCGCGTAGTGCCCCGGCGCGGTCGGTGCGCGCAACAACACCGGCGCGTTCGCGTCGGGCGCACAGAATTGCACGAGCACCGCACGGTCCTCCTCGGGCGTGCACGGCACGAGCAGCCCACCGACAGCCGAGAACCCGATCGCGGCCGGATCGGCGCGAGTCAACACCGCAACGCGCATGGTGTCGGGCTCGAACAATTCGAGCGACCCCACCCACGGATCGGCCACCGCCACCGCGTCGATCAGTGCGATCTCGTCGCCGCCGTCGGGCATACGGACGCGCACGACCTTGGCGGCGCGCAGCGTTGTTGCGTCGGACGCCACCACGCCGGTGGCGAGCAATCCTGCCGCACTGCCGGCCACCGTCGGCTCTACCCAGTACGGGAACGCGTTGTTCGTACCGGTCGACAACGGGATCACCGGCAGATCTGGCCACCCGATTGCCGCCGCACGATTGGTGCCGTCGCCCCCGAGCACGATCACCACGGCGCAGCCCCGATCGCGCATGATCGCGACGGCGCGAGTGGTGTCATGCTCGGTGTTGTCGATGGGTTCTCCGACGCGCTCGACGTTGACATCGCGCAGCGTCTCGGTCGCGCGGCGCACCACTTGATGCGGCTCGTGATGGGTGATGATGTGCGTCGCGCCCAACACGCGCGCCCCGAGGACGACGCGACGCACGATCGACGTCTTGTCATCGAGCGTGGAACTGCCGGCGCTCGCGATGACGCGGCGTACATCGTTGCCCGAACGCGGATTGACGATGAGCCCGATGGGACGAGCTTCGGTCATTCGACGATGTCTTCGACCGGCAGCGGAAAGTGCGCTATGGCCGGAAGGTACGGATCGAGCTGGCCGACCCACGGCAGCGCTCGCAGCTGTGCAACGCTTCGACGAGCCCCGAAGACGCGGATCAACTCGAACGGATCGAGCGCGATGGCAAGGCCCGGCTTTCCCGGACCGACATCCCACGTGTGGCCAGCCGACGTGAGCCGAATTGCCGCGAGCCCGTGCTTGCCCAGGTCGCGTGACAACAGCAACGACATCGCGTCGGCACACGCGTGCACGCTCGACGAATCGCGTTCACCCGGCCGACCGAGCGCATGACGAATGTCGTGTTCGTGCGCGACCAAGTCGTAGACCAGTTGGCCGCCGTTCGGGCCGGCGTGCGAGAAGAACTCGGCGATGCCCGGCGCGGCGTGTTCCCATTCGTCGAGCAGCTGCGCGATCGTCAGCTCGCGGCGTTCTTCGACGAGCGCGTCGATCCACACCTGCACATCACCCGAGGGGCCAGCGCCTGCACTCAGCGCCGCGGCCAAGCCGGTCATGTGCGACACAAGGTCGCGCACCGTCCACGCCGGGCACGCCGGAACCATCGTGTCGATCTCCGTCGCGCCGAGCTCACGCAGGAGCTCGTTCAGCCGCCCGCGGGTAGCCCGATATTCCTTCGCCCAATGCACGACGTGCATGCGTCAACCCCGTTCACGGTGTTCAACGGGTGACACGTGTTCGCCACGCAACCCCGGTCATGTCGCTCGACCGTATCGCAGGCATGATGGGTGACGTGACGTCGCCCCGGCTTGCTCCCGACCGTCCGGGCAGCGACGTTCGTGCCGCCATCGACATCGGCACGAACTCGATACACCTCGTGGTGGCCCGCGTCGACCCCGCCGGTGGCTTCGATGTGCTGACCCGCGAAAAAGAATCGGTCCGTCTTGGCCACGGCTCGGGTGAGATGAGCGAGCTCGATCCCGACGCGATCGAGCGCGGCATCGCCACCCTGACGCGGATGCGTCGGGTCGCCGATGTGTACGGCGCCACCATCAGCGCGGTCGCGACCAGCGCGGTGCGCGAAGCCACCAACCGTGACGTGTTCCTCGCGCGGGCCCGCGACGAAGCCGGCATCGACGTGCAGGTGATCTCGGGGGTGGAAGAGGCCCGCCTGATCCACCTCGGGGTACTCCAGGCGGTGCCAGTGTTCGATCGCCGCCACCTCGTGGTCGACATCGGAGGCGGCAGCACGGAGTTCGTGGTCGGCCAAGCCGGTCAGGAGTTGCTGGCTCGCAGCGTGAAACTCGGCGCCATCCGCATCACCGATCGCTTCTTCGACGAAGGGCCCATTCGAGCGCGTGCGGTGCGTGACTGTCGAGCGTTCCTGCACGCGTATCTCGCGCCACTCGTACACGAGGTGGCCGAATGGGGTTTCGAGGTCGCCGTGGGCAGCTCGGGCACCATCAACGCGATCGCTGCGATGAACGAGCACCGCGGCGGGCGCGACAGCACACGCAACGTGAACAACGTCCGGTTCAACCGCGACGAGCTCGCCGCGGTGATCGACGACATACTCACTGCACGCTCAACCGAGGAACGTGCACAGCTGGGCGGCCTTGATCAGCGTCGCGCCGACATCATCGTTGGCGGCG
>JAYUFA010000114.1:0-6545 GCA_043738925.1 Actinomycetota bacterium | reverse complement strand
TCGACAGCGACACCGTGACCGTGCTGAGCACGTGGCGACGTCGCCAAGCCCAGGAGCGTCTGACTGCAGGGAGCGCGTGGCACGACACGGGCCTCGTGTTCGTCGACGAGGTCGGCGTGCCGCCACATCCCGAGACGATCACTCGCTGGTGGCGCGAGGCAACGATCCGCGCGGGGGTCAACCCGATCCGGCTGCACGATGCGCGGCACACCGCGGCGACCGTGATGTTGCGTGCAGGCGTACCCGTGAAAGTGGTCTCGCAGCGGCTCGGTCACGCCGACGTGGCCGTCACTCTGCGTGTTTATCAACACGTGACCGCACAGGACGATCGGGTCGCCGCAGACGTGCTCGGACGCGCCCTCGGAAATATTCTGTGACCAAACGGTGACCAACGGGCTCAATGTGAGCCGCTGACCAGGGAAAATAGCGTGGAGCTGGGGGGAATCGAACCCCCGTCCGCTGAAGGGTCACCGCACGTGATACGACCATTCCCGATTTGTCCCTCGAACGGCTAGGACAACGTCGGGTCGCATGGGCCGAAGCCCTGCCGTCGGGTCTTTCCCCGCTGTCAGTGGTCTTTCCCTCTGTCAGCCGTCTTTCCGGCTGTCACCCTCCGCTTCTGTTACCGGGCTGCGGTGAGTTGGCCCTGCGTGCCATTACTGGTCGCTATGACTCTCTGTCACCTGACGAATCAGGCGGCGAGAGCGAGATCGCTGTTGGCGTCTCTGTTTTTGCCCCGTTTTACGAGTCTGAGCAACTCGGGTCGCACGCAAACGGATTCCTGCCTCACCGTCGAAACCGATCAGCCCCGTGTGCACGTTCACTGTAGGCCGCCGCGACGACAACCCGGTCGGGCGCGCCGCATGACCCGACTACCCTCGTGCACCTGATGGCCGCGCCGGATCGCAATGGCACCAAACTCATCGCCACCAACCGCACTGCGGGGCGCGACTACGACATCCTCGACACGATGGAGGTCGGCATCATGCTGCGCGGCAGCGAGGTCAAGTCATTGCGCGAATCGAAGGTGCAGCTGAGCGACGCGTTCGCTCGCATCGACGGAGGCGAGCTCTGGCTGTACGGCATGCACCTCGCCGCCTATTCGCACGCCCTCGGCGCGTTCGGCCACGAGCCGGAACGCAATCGCAAGCTTCTCGCCCACAAAGGCGAGATCCTTCGCTGGAAGTCGCGCGTCGACCTCGAACGTTTGGCGATCGTCGCAATGAGTCTCTACTTCAAAGACGGCCGCGCCAAGCTCGAGATCGGTCTGGCCAAGGGCCGCCGCAAGGGTGATCATCGCCAGGCACTCATCAAGAAGGAAGCCGACATGGAAGCGCGGCGGGCGATCTCCGCAGTGCGTCGCGAACGCGGCTGAGCCGCGTGCAGAAGTGGCGGCAGCCACGGCGAAGAACGGATTGCTGTGAGCGGGAAAACCGGTTGCTACCCTCGGGGCGTGCTCGAGCTGACCCGGCAGGTGTACGAGGCGATGCTGGTGCACGCGCTCGATGGATTGCCCGACGAAGCGTGTGGCCTTTTTGCCGCCAGCCCGGCGACGGGAACGGTCGAGCGCTTCTTTCCGATGACCAACACGGCGGCATCGAGTCAGCTCTATCGCCTCGATGGGCGCGAGATGATGAAGGTCGAGGCCCAAGCCGACGCCGAGCAGCTCGCGATCGCCGGGGTGATGCACAGTCACACGCACACGAGCGCGTATCCGTCACCGACCGATGTGCGTGACGCTGAGACCTTCGATCCGTTCGGGGCGTGGTTGTTCATCATCGTGTCGCTCAAGCATCCCGAGCCGGCGTTGCGGGCGTTCAGAATCCTCGGCGATGTGATCGCGGAGGAGCCGGTGGCGATCGTCTGAGCCATCGAGGTAGGCCGTCGTCCACGTGCCCGGCTAGAATCCTGAGCGGATTACTCGGGAATGTGCGGTAGGAACATGACGGTCCTCAAATCGGTGCTCGACATGATCGGCAATACGCCGATGGTCGACGTCTCGAACCTCAGCCCGAACCCTGAAGTTCGCATCATCGCGAAGATGGAGAGCCAGAATCCGGCCGGCTCGGTGAAGGATCGCATTGCGCGAGCGATGATTCTCGAAGCCGAAGAAGATGGCACGCTCACCCCCGGCAAGACCATCATCGAGCCATCGTCAGGCAACACCGGCATTGCGCTTGCCATGATCGCCCGATTGCGTGGCTACCCGATCAAGATCGTGCTGCCGGAGAACGTGTCGATCGAGCGACGCCAGTTGCTGGAGATCTACGGCGCGGAGATCATCGGGTCGCCGGGCGATGAGGGTTCGAACGGCGCCGTGCGCCGCGCGCAGGAGTTAGCCGACGAGCATCCCGAGTGGGCCTTCCTGTACCAATACGCCAACGAGGCCAACCCGCGTGCGCATTACGAAGGCACCGGCCCCGAGATCCTGCGCGATGTCCCCGACATCACCCATTTCGTCGCCGGCCTCGGTACCAGCGGCACGTTGATGGGCGTCGGCCGTTATCTCAAGGAGCAAAAGCCGTCGGTGAAGGTGTTCGCCGTCGAACCGCCGATCGGTGAGCGTGTCGAAGGCTTGCGCAGCCTTGACGACGGGTACATCCCGCCCGTGTTCGAGAAGTGGGGCGGTATTGACCTGCTCGACGGCAAGCGCATCGTGCGCCCCCGCGAATCGATCGAATGGACGCGTCGTCTCGTCGCGGAATGCGGGATCTTTGCCGGCATCTCGTCAGGTGCCGCGCTCGCGGGCGCGGCGCGGGTCGCCGAGCGAATCGACCACGGCGTCATCGTGTTTGTGGTGTGCGACGGCGGCTGGAAATACCTGTCGACGGGCGCGTGGACCGACGACATCGACGAGGTCGTGAAGCGGGCAGAGAAAATAATTTACTTCTGAGCACCGCGCCCCACCTACGCGTCGGCACGCCTACTCTGCCCGCCATGACGCGATCCGCCACCCGCCTGATTGCGATGGCGACGGCCATGGCGCTGGCGCTGGTCGGATGCAGCGGCTCGAAAGTACCGGCGCAGAGCGACCAGAGCGCGCTCGAGTCCGGCATCAAGGCGCCGCCCGTGCCGAAGGACGACGTCGATCACACGTCCTCGACGACAACGTCGACAAACGGCTCCGCCTCGCCCACGACTTCCCCCACGGCGGCCACACCAACGTATTGGGTCGATCCGAAAGGCGATGACGCGGCTGCCGGCACCAAGGCAGCGCCGTTTCACACGCTGCACCACGGCGTCGGGGTTTTGAAGCCCGGCGACACGTTGCTGCTGAGCACCGGCACCTACACCGAGGTCGACGCGCAGTCGTCGGTGATCATCAACGGTCTGAACGGCACCGCCGACCAATGGATCACAATCGCCGCGGCGCCAGGCGCGAAGCCCAAAGTGAACGGTGGTGAATGGCAGATCTTTCTCATCGAGAACTCGTCCTACGTCGAGGTCCGCGGTCTCGAGATCGAAGGCAGCGCGGCTACCGATCGCAAGCCCACCACCGGCATCGAGGTTCGCGACTCGCATCACCTGCGCCTTGCGTCCAACTACGTCCATGACGGTGGCGGAGGTGGTATCGGCGCGAGCAAGTCGAACCACATCGAGATCCTCGACAACTACATCTCGGGCATGTCGAAGTGGAACGCGTTTCAGACATCGGGCATTTCGACGTTCGAGTCGAGCGACATCGGCGGATCGCCTGATGCTGATGGCTATTCGATGCACATCACGGGCAATGTCGTCTTCGGCAACGAGAACATCGCACTGCCGGTGGCGGGTGGCTCGGCGGTCACCGACGGCAATTGCATCATCATCGACACACAGGACACCACGAGCTATACCGGCAAGACGTACATCGCGAACAATGTGTGTTCGAACAACGGCGGGCGCGGTATCCATGTTTTCCAGTCGAGCAACGTCGTCGCCGTGAACAACACGCTGTATCACAACATGCAGACTCCGAAGCTCAAAGAGGAGGGCGCTGAGCTGTCTGCGGTCAACGCACACAACGTGGTGTTCCGTAACAACCTCGTTGTGCCACGAGCCGACCGCAAGGCCACCGTAAATTCGGGCGCCAAATCCGTTTCGTTCGACACCAACATCTATGAGCAAACGAGCGGCAGCGCGGAGGGCAATACCAATCGTGTTGTCACCGACGCCGGCCTCGCCAACCCGGCCGAGGGAGACTTCTCGCTGAAGCGTGGCAGCCCGGCGATCGATGCAGGGAACGCCGCCGACGCGCCGTCGGCCGATCAGAAGCACACTGTTCGGCGCGGGAAACCCGACGTCGGCGCGCTCGAGGCTTCAAGCTGACGCTTGCCAAGCACGCGCGCCTATCGTCTCGGACTCGAACCCGAATCGCGAAGTGAGGCCTGTGCATGAGACCCGACGGACGTTTGCCCGACGAGTTGCGCCCCGTCACGTTCGAACGTGACTACACCGAGATGACGCCAGGCTCGGTGCTGGTGAGTTTCGGGCGCACGCGGGTGCTGTGTACCGCGTCGATCGACGACGACGTGCCCCGTTGGATGCGAGGCCGCGGCACGGGCTGGGTCACCGCCGAGTATTCGATGTTGCCCGGCTCGAGCCCCGAGCGCGTGCAACGCAAGGTGTCGGGTCGCTCGCAGGAGATCCAACGTCTGATCGGCCGATCGTTGCGCAGCGTCTGCGACATGACGATTCTCGGCGAGCGCGTCATCACGGTCGATTGTGACGTGCTGCAAGCCGATGGTGGTACACGCACGGCGTCGATCACCGGTGGCTACCTCGCGCTGCACGACGCGTGCGTCCGTCTTGTACACGAAGGCAAGCTCCGCAAGTCGCCGTTGACCGAACCTTGTGCGGCGATCTCGGTTGGTGTCGTCGACGGCGTACCGGTGCTCGACCTGCCGTACATCGAGGACTCGCGCGCCGAGGTCGACATGAACGTGGTCATGACCGGCTCGGGTCGTTTCGTCGAGGTGCAGGGCACGGCAGAAGGCGTCGCGTTCAGTCGTGAAGAACTCGACAGCATGCTGGGGCTCGCCGAGAAGGGCATCACCGAACTCATCGAACTGCAACGTCAGATGATGATCATCGATTTGCCGCGTCGCCCGACGTCGCGATGACGCGGGGAACTTCACGGCCGCCGCTGCGCGTTGTCTGCGCAACAGCAAACCCACACAAGGTCGATGAGATCGCGGCAGTGCTCGGCGACACGGTAGAGCTGCTGGCTCGCCCCGCTGAGGTCCCTGACGTCGTCGAAGACGCCCACACCTTGCAAGGCAATGCCCGGCTCAAGGCGAGCGCGTTGTGTGCGGCCACCGATCTGCCGGCGGTTGCGGACGACACGGGTCTCGAGGTCGACGCGCTCGGTGGTCTGCCGGGGGTGCGTTCGGCTCGCTACGCCGGTGCTGACGCCACCGATCGCAGCAACGTCGCGAAGCTCCTTGCTGCGTTGCGCGACACGCCCGACGTCGAGCGGTCGGCCAGGTTTCGCACGGTGGCGCTGGTGCGATGGCCCGACGGTCGCGAATGCATCGCGGAGGGGGTTGTCGAGGGTCATATCGCGCGCGAGTCTCGTGGTGGCGGCGGGTTCGGGTATGACCCGGTGTTCGTACCCCTCGACGGTGGCGGTCGCAGCTTCGGGGAGATGACGGCGTCGGAGAAGAACGCGATCTCGCACCGTGGCCTTGCGTTTCGCGCCCTGGCTAACTTGTTGTTGCTTGCGCGTCGCTGAGCAAGGCCTCGAAGGCCATGGCATCGAGCGGTCGGGCGAACAGATAACCCTGCCCGAGATCGCAGTGCAAGGTCCGCAGCATGTCGCGTTGTGCGGTGGTCTCGACGCCTTCGGCGACCACGGTGAGCCCGAGACTGTGTGAGAGCGCGATGGTGGCACGCACGATCGCCGTGTCATTGTCGTCGGTGCCGAGGCCGTCGGTGAACGTGCGGTCGACCTTGACGAAATCGATCGGAAAGCGCTTGAGGTAGGCGAGCGAGGAGAAGCCCGTACCGAAGTCGTCGAGCCCGAGCTGAATGCCGAGCGCGGTGAGCTGATTGAGCGTGCGTTCCGTGGTCGGATTTCCGTCGATCAACGCGCTCTCGGTGAGTTCGAGGCTCAGCAGCTCAGCTGGCAGGCCAGTGCTCGCGAGTTCGGACGACACTTGCTGCGCGAACGAGCTGTCGGTCATCTGGCGCGCCGAAACATTGACCGCGATGTGCAGCGCGCGGCCGGGGTAGCGCGTGACCCACGACGCGGCGCGGCGTGTCGCGATCGCCAGCACCTGTGCACCGAGACGCGTGATGAGGCCAGTGTCTTCGGCGATGTCGATGAACTCGCTTGGTGGCATTAGCGAGCCGTCGACTTCGCGCAGTCGCACCAAGGCCTCGGCGCCCGTGATCGCCAAGGTGGTCATATCCACGATGGGTTGATACAGAACTTCCACGAGCCGTTCGTCGAGCGCGCGGCGTAAGTGTTGTTCGACGCTGTGGCGCCGCACGGCGCGGTCACGCAAATGATCGTCGAACATGTCGGCACGATCGCGCCCTTGCTCCTTGGCGCGATAGAGGGC
>JAYUFA010000113.1:0-6559 GCA_043738925.1 Actinomycetota bacterium | reverse complement strand
CGGCCCTGCTGGGCGCCAGCGCGTGGTACACGGTGCCCCACGTGGAGAACGACCTGACGCAGGAGACCATGCGTCATCTCGCCGTGCAACTCGGGGCGGCGCCAGACTACGAAGGCCAGCCGCATCACAAGGCCGACCTCTTGCGCTCTCTTGCTCCCTACGGCATTGCCAACGTCACCATCGCCGGCCACTCGGCCACGGTCACTGGCGTGGCCCGCTCCGATGCAGAGATTCAAGCGCTGCGGGACGCGGCCACCAAGTGGGGCGTCGCGAAACTGACCTACAAGGTTGGCGACGCCGCGATAGCGGTCGGTGCGCCAACGGCATCGACGACCACTGCACTCGGCGCAGCGACAACCGTGGTTGCGGCACCGACCAGCACAACGTCGCCGGCCACCACGTCGGTGCCTGCTCCGACGACCACGCGTGTCGCGGCGACCACCTCGGTCGCGCCGCCGACGAGCACGTCCGCGCCGCCAACGACCACCCCTGCGCCGCCGACGACCACTGCTGTGTCGGCGGCTGAGCGAGAGGCCGCTTCGCTGCAGGCCGAGTTGACCGCTCTCGCCTCTGTGCAGAGTCAGTCGGTGTTCTTTGCTGCCGCATCGAGCGATCTGACGCCCGAGGCGAAGACGGCCCTGGATCGCGTTGCGTCGGCCATCAAGAAGTATCCGACTCCGTCTGTCGAGGTGGGTGGCCACACCGACTCCGATGGCGACGAAGCGTTGAATGTGACCTTGTCGACGAATCGCGCCAACGCCGTTCGCGACTATTTGGTCAACGCGGGCGTCGAATCGCGTCGGCTGTCGGCGGCCGGTTTCGGCTCGTCCAAACCGCGCGCCGACAACGCGACCCCCGAGGGTCGTGCGCAGAATCGTCGTGTCGAGTTCGTTGTGAAGAAAGGCGTTTGAGCATGGGCTGGTTCCGAGTCCTCATCGAGACCTGGTGGTGGGTGCTGCTCGGCGCGCTCCTTGGTCTGATCGTCGGCTATCTGCTGGGTAAGTTGTTCCGCGACAGCGATGTCAGCCGCCATCCGCAGGTTGCGTCATTGCGAAGCGAGCTCGACGAGCACCGTTCGCTTCTTTCCGCGAAGACCGACGAACTCGATGCGCAATCGAGTGTGAGCGCTGGATTGACGCAGGAGCGTGATGGGCTCGATGAGCGCGTACGCATCCTTCAAGGTGAGTTGCAGGAGTGCCACGCCAAATCGGCCGCCGTCGCGGGTGCAGTATCGGCGGACGCAGCGCCGGAGGCCGTCGCCGAGTTGCCGTTCGACGGCGCGACCGCGCTCGCGGCAATGGGCACGAAGGTGAAGTTGGACGATCTGAAAATTGTCGAGGGAATCGGTCCCAAGATCGAACAACTCTTCCATGCCGAGGGCATTCGCACGTGGCGCGCGTTGTCGACCACACCCGTTCAGACATTGCGCGACATCTTGCACAAGGCCGGCGAGCGATTCCGCATCCATGATCCCGCAACATGGCCCGACCAGGCCGGCCTGGCGGCCGATCGCAAGTTTGTCGAGCTACGAGCGCTGCAAGATCGCCTCGACGGCGGTCGCGCGGATCGATCAGACGCGTAGCACCCGACACCCACCCACCAGCCCTCGACAAAGGGTTTTTCAGCATCCTTCTTCGCGAGGGAGCACGTCGAGCGCGCGTTGGCGAAGCCAGTGATCGGCGAGGACGAGCAGCACCATGGCCTCGACCATGGGCACGGCGCGGGGTAGCACGCACGGATCGTGGCGACCTTTCGCCGCGAGCTCGGTGGCGACGTTGTTGCGGTCGACCGTTTGCTGCGGAGATGAGATCGTGGCCGTTGGCTTGAACGCGGCGCGCAACGTGATGGTCTCGCCGTTGGCGATGCCACCCTGAACGCCGCCCGAATGATTGGTTGTGGTACGAGGGCGGCCATCGCCGCCGGGAACGAACGGGTCGTTGTGCTGGCGGCCGGTGAGTAGCGTGCCTGCGAAGCCGCTGCCGATTTCGAATCCCTTGCACGCGGGCAGCGATAGCACGCCTTTGCCGAGATCGGCGTGCAGACGGTCGAACACCGGCTCGCCGAGGCCGACGGGACAATTGCGCACGACGCATTCGACGATACCGCCCAGCGAGTCGCCATCTCGGCGCGCTTGCTCGATGGCTTCGATCATCCGCGCTGCGGCGGTGGGGTCGGGGCAGCGAGTGGGATTTGCTTCGACATCGGCGAGTTGCACCGTCGACGCGTTGACATCGGCTTCGATGTCGTGAACCCGGCTGACCCAAGCCAACACCTCGATGTCGGCCACCGTGCGAAGGAGTGTCCGCGCAACGGCGCCAGCGGCGACGCGCCCGATGGTTTCGCGTGCGCTCGATCGACCACCGCCGCGATGATCGCGGAAGCCGAACTTTGCGTCGTACGTGTAGTCGGCGTGCGACGGCCGGTAGACATCACGCAGGTGGTCATAGGCCTCGGACCGCGCATCGGCGTTCTGTACCACCATGGCGATCGGCGCGCCGGTGGTTCGGCCGTCGAAGACGCCCGACAGAACCTCAACGAGGTCGCTCTCGTCGCGCTGGGTGACGAGACGGCTTTGGCCCGGACGACGTCGATCGAGATCGTGCTGGATGGCGGCCACGTCGAGTGCCAGTCGCGAGGGACAGCCGTCAATGACGACACCAACGGCGCCGCCATGGGACTCGCCAAAGGTGCTGATGCGGAACAGGGTGCCGAACGTGCTGGACATTGCGTGCGAGCATACGGCCCGCTGTCATGGTGCCCGTGCGACTTTCGCGGGCCGTGTGGCCGGGCCAGGTCGGTGCAGTCGGTCAGCGGGCGAAGGGGATGAAACGATGGACCTCGGATTGACGGGGCGGGTGGCGCTGATAACCGGCTCTTACCGCGGTACGGGTGCCGGCATCGCGCGTGTACTCGCGGCAGAGGGTGCCACCGTGCTCGTGCATGGATTCGAGCCGGGTCAAGCCGACGGCGTCGTCGCCGGCATCTGTGCGAGCGGCGGTGACGCCCGCACAGTGCACGGCGACCTGTTGTCCGATGCCGGCGCCGATCAGATCGCGGCGCAGGCCCTGGCCGGGGCCGGTCGCGTCGACATTCTCGTGAACAACTACGGGCTGGCCGAGGGTGGCCCGTGGTTCGAGCAATCGAGCGCGAGCTGGTTCGACGTGTTCGACAAGAACGTCGTGAGTGCCGTGCGAATGGTGCATCGTCTGGTGCCGTCGATGCGTGATCGCCATTGGGGTCGTGTGGTCTTGCTTGCAACGGTGGGCGCTACGCGCCCTGGTAGTCGCCATCCGCAGTACTACACCGCAAAGGCGGCGCTACCGGGTCTTACCGTCAGCCTCGCGAAGGAGCTTGCGGGCTCCGGAGTCACGGTCAACACGGTGAGCCCCGGCATCATCGCAACCGCGGAGATCATTGCAGCGTTCTCCGAGCGTGCCGCGGCGCGCGGCCTCGCGACCGACTGGGCGACCCTGCAACAGTTCATACTCGACGAGGCGATGCCGAACCCGAGCGGTCGTGTCGCTACGCCTGAGGACATCGGTCGCTGCATAGCCTTCGTGGTCGGCGAGGTCGGATGGCACATCAACGGTGCGCACCTACGGGTGGACGGAGGCGCCGCCGACGCGGTCACGTGAACGAGGAAGCCACGCGTGGGTCTTCGACGACGGCGATTGCTGTGGCATCGTCGGGCGCGAGTTCGCCGGCACGCACTCGATCGAGCGAGGCGTTGTATGCGCCAACCTCGCGCGCTGTCTGCGTGGCGTCCCACCCGAGGTGTGGCGCCATCAGGGTGGCGACCTCGGTCGCCGCGAGTGCACCGCGATCGGCGGTGGTGATCGCGAGCCGAGTGCGGCGTTCGAGCACGTCGTCGAGATGCATCGCTCCCTCGTGAGTGACGGCGTGGACCACGTCGGCCGCGCTCGTGTTCGGCGCCTGCGCAAGCGGATTCTCAAGCGCCGGATACTCGTCGATCAACTGCTGCAGCTCGGCCTTCGTCTCCGTCGACTTGTCGGAGCCAACAAGCGCAATCGTGGCGGTGCACGAGGCCACGACGCAGAACTGGCCGACCGCGGCATCCACCACATCGGCGGCCATACGTCGGTAGGTCGTGAACTTGCCACCGGCGATGGTGACCAAACCGGGCGCAACGTGGCGCACGACGTGCTCGCGGCTGATCTTGGTGGTGTCGTTGCGCCGACCCGCTCGACGGTGGTGACGGTGCTCGGTACGGGTGTCGACGAGCGGCCGGAGGCCGGCGAACACGCCAAGGATGTCGTCGCGACACAACGGCCGCACCAGGATGGTGTTGGCCTGCGCAAGCACATAGTCGATGTCGGCACCGGTTGCCATCGGCCGATCGCGATCGAGAGTCCACGGTGTGTCGGTGGTGCCGACCAACCAACGGTCGTGCCAGGGGATCACGAACAGCACACTCTTGTCGGTCCGCAACAACATTCCGGCGGAAGCGTCGATGCGATCGCGAGCAACCACGAGGTGGATGCCCTTTGCGGCACGAACCTGCAGTGATGCGCCGTCCGCAAGTTGTTCGATGTCGTCGGTCCAAACACCTGTGGCGTTGATGACGCAGCGTGATCGAACAGTGTGCGTGTCGCCGGTCTCGCGGTCACGTATCTCGACGCCAGACACGCGTGCATCGTCGCGGAGCAGGCCGACAACCTCGCAGCGCGTGCACACCGATGCACCGTGCAGCGCAGCGGTACGCGCGACGAGCATCGTGTAGCGCGCGTCGTCCATCTGCGCGTCCCAAAACACGATGCCGCCACGGGCCGCTTCGGGGCGAATACCGGGCATCAGTTGGCGCAGCGCGACCCGGCCGAGATGGCGGTGACGCGGCAACGGACTGCCGCCTCGGGCCGACGCGAGCAGGTCGTACAACGCCACGCCGGCACCGAGGTAAGCCCGTTGCCAGATCGGTGCGGTGATCGGAATGACGAAGGACACGGGCTCGACGAGGCCAGGCGCTATGTCGGTGAGCAGCGCGGTTCTTTCGTGAAGCGCTTCGAAGACGAGGCGAAAGTCGAGGTGTTCGAGATAGCGCAAGCCACCGTGGATGAGCTTGCTCGACTTGCTCGATGTGCCCGACGCGAGGTCGTCGCGTTCGAACAAGGCGACGCGCAGGCCACGCGACGCCGCATCGAGCGCTGCGCCGACGCCGGTGATGCCGCCGCCGATGACCACCACGTCGAAGGTCTCGGATTCGAGCGCGGCTATGGCCGAGGCGCGTGTCACGGGCGACAGCACCGACGAGGGAACCATACGGCCATGGTACCGAGCAGTAATCGCCGGCAGCCGCTGGTTCGCAGCGACGCATTGCTACGGTTCCGCTCGTGAACGCCCGTCTTGTGGCCTCGGATCTGAATCTCGCCACGGCATGGGAGGCCATCGCCCACGCCCTGCCCGAGCGTCCCGCAGTGGCATGTGGCGAGGTCGTCCGCAGTTGGGGTGTCTTCGAGAACCGAGCCGCGCGCCTCGCCGCCTCGCTGGTTGACCGCGGGGTCGGACCGAGCGACAAGGTTGCGCTGGCGTTGTTCAACGGCAACGAGTATTTCGAAACCGAGTTCGCCGCGTTCAAGGTTCGTGCCATCCCGGCGAACGTGAACTATCGCTACCGCTCCGCCGAGATTCGTTACGTGCTCGACAACGCGGACGCGTCGGTGTTGTTCTTCGATGCCACGCTTCGCGAAGTGGTCGACGAGGTCCGCGCATCGGTGCCGTCGCTCAAGGTGTTCGTCGAGGTCGGTGGCGATGCGTGTTGCCCTTGGGCGGCCGACTACGAGTCGCTCATCGAGAGCTCCGCGCCGATGGCTCCGATCGATCGTACGGGCAGCGACTTGTGGTTCCTGTACACCGGCGGCACGACCGGAATGCCGAAGGCCGTGATGTGGGAACACCGCGGCCTGCTCGGCGGCATGCAGGCCACGTTTCGGCCGTTCGGCCTGGACGTACCGGTTACCAACGATGAGGTCGTGGCCGATGCGCTCTCGATCGCGGAGCGAGGCGTCGAGGTACGTCAACTGGCGGCTTCACCGCTGATGCACGGCACCGCCGGCATGTCGACCAAAGCCACCCTCACGCACGGCGGCATGGTGATCACGTTGGCGTCGCACTCCTTCGACGCCGACGAGTTGTTCGTGGCCGTCGAGCGGCATCGCGCGACCATGCTCACCATCGTCGGTGACGCGTTCAGTCGGCCCATGCTTGCGGCCATCGAGCGGGCCGAAGCAGCGGGCCGGCCGTATGACTTGTCGTCGGTGCGGTCGATCATCTCATCGGGGATCATGTGGAGCGAGGAAGTGAAGAACGAGTTCCTCCGCCGCTACACAGTGTCGCTGGTCGACATCCTTGGATCGAGCGAAGGCACCGGCATAGCGCGCCAGGTCGCGTCTCGTACCAAGCGCGCCGCGACCGCACGATTCGTGTTGTCTGACGAGTCGCAGGTGTTCACCGACGACGGCCGCGCCGTCGAGCCGGGCTCGGGCGAGTCGGGACTGCTCGCGGTCGGTGGACCGATTCCCATCGGGTACTACAAGGATCCCGA
>JAYUFA010000112.1:0-2491 GCA_043738925.1 Actinomycetota bacterium | reverse complement strand
GCGCATCGACTTCGGGTCTACCCCGTCGGGTACCTGTCCGCGAAACATCAGATCAAGACAGCCCGGCACGATCACCGGGTCGAACGACGGATTCGGAATGAAGTGGTTCACGCGGTCGCCGATAACCATCATGGGTCCCCGATGGCCGGCGAGCACCTGCACGCCGCGCCGCCGGAACTCGCGGGGCTGATAGCGGGTGAAGGCGTCAAGCGCTTCGTAGTAGTGGTTGTCGGCGTCAATCGGGCGAAGCTGACGGGTGTTCATGGGTGCCTCGTTCAATCAGGGTCGAGTCGCGTGTGGTTTGTCGGGTAGGTCGCGCAGACCGAGCAATGCGATCGCGTTGCCGCGTACGAGTTTGTGTACGACCCCCGCCGGCAGATCGGCCATCAGTTCCATCGCCACCGCCTTGCTGTCGGGCCACGTGGAATCGGAATGCGGATAGTCGACCTCGAACATCACGTTGTCGACACCGCATTGGTCGAGCGACTGCAAACCATGCCGATCGCGAAAGAAGCAGCCGTAGACCTGACGGTAGTAGTAGCTCGATGGCGGCTCGTCGAGCGTGACGCCGGTTGACGCCCACGCGCGGTGCTGCTTCCAGACATCATCGGCCCGTTCGAGCAGGTAGGGGATCCAACCGATCTGGCCTTCGGCATACATCAATCGGAGGCCGGGGAACTGCGCGAGCTTGCCCGAGAACAACCAATCCGCCATGGAGTTCAGACAGTTCCCAAACCCGATCGTGACTGCCACGCTCAACGGTGCATCCGGCGATGTCGAAGGCATCTTCGAACCCGAACCGATGTGGAGGCACAATACGGTGCCGGTCGCGTCGCACGCAGCGAAGAACCGATCCCAGTAGCCGCTATGGATGCTCGGAAGCCCCAGGTATGGCGGGATCTCGCTGAACGCCACCGCGCGCACACCGCGAGCCGCGTTGCGTTCAACCTCCTGCACCGCCAGTTCGACGTCCCACAACGGCACCAGGCACAGCGGAATCAGCCGACCACCGCTCGGCGCGCACCACTCTTGCACCATCCAGTCGTTGTAGGCGCGCACGCAAAGCAGCGCGAGCTCACGATCGCTCGCCTCCAGAAACGTCTGTCCGCAGAATCGCGGGAAGTTGGGGAAGCCCAACGACGCCTGCGTCCAGTTCGTGTCCATGTCACGCAGCCGCGCGGTGGGCTCATAGCAGCCGGGCCGAACGTCGTCGTAGGTCGTAGCGGTCATCGTCATGTCGTCGCGATTGCGACCTGACGCGGCAACAGCTCGCTTCAGCGACTGGTACAGATCCTCGTACACCCAGTAGTCGACGAGCGGCCCGTCGGAACCTGGTTGTTCGACGTAGCGCGCCCCGGAGAGCTTCAGCGAACCTGCGTGAAGCCGCTCGACGCGTGGACCACGATCGCGGAATCGCGACGCCAGACGCGACGTCCACAACGTCGGCGGCTCGATCACGTGGTCGTCGACACTCACGATCCACGGCAGCTCAGCCATCTTCGTCCTCCGATAGAGGATGCGCCGATAGGCGCATCCGACCCAGCAACACCGTCGTTGATCTCGCCTGGAACAGGTGAGATGTCGAGGGCACGCCCGCGACGCCCCGCCTATCCGCGCGAGTCCTTGGTGCAAATATAGCTAAATATATGAGAGGCTTCACTCGGCGGCAAGGACGTCGGAGTCGCCTCCGTCTCGTCGTGTCCGCGTCTGATGCGCCCACCGGCCCAGCAGGCCGGTCAGTGCCGCATAGGTCAGCGGGCTGTAGGGCCACTGGGTGACAATCTTGCCCGAAGGCGTCTTGAAATAGTTGTTGCTGACCGCCCAGGACGTGCCGTCCATCGAGGACTGCAACCACCGGTCGTATTGGTCGGCCCACCGACGCTTCACTTCGATCGCGGTCGTGTCCGAGCGCATCATGCGCTTCACCGAACGCACCGCGAGCTCGGCCTGCCGTTCCAGCATCCACACGATCTCGCCGCCGTTGGTGCCGGGGCCGTACAGCATGAAGAAGTTCGGGAACCCCGGCACGGTGATGCCGAGAAAGGCCCGCGGCTCGTCGGCCCAGTGCTCGTGCAGCGAGCGCCCGTCACGCCCCGTCACACCTAGGTGAGCCAGATACTTGGTCGGTTGGAAACCGGTTGCCATCACCAACACATCAACGAGGTATTCGACACCATCTGCATCGACGACGCCGTGCTCGGTCACCGAGGTCACCGCCTTCGGGACAAGCTCTACTTGGTCGCGCTTGAGAGCCGGGTAGTAGGTCGACGCCATGATCAGCCGCTTGCCCCAGTAGGGATAGTTCGGCGTGAGCGCTTCCTGCAGTTCGGGGCGATCCGCGAACTCGGTTGCGATGTAGTCGCGGCAGATCTGCTCGCAGGTTGCGTTGATCTTGCTACCCGGGCGATAGATACCACGACGCCACAAGCTCTTCTCGACGCGCTGTAGCTGCTTCAACCGTTCACGCCGCCAGTGCATCGGCCGCCGCAAC
>JAYUFA010000111.1:0-2499 GCA_043738925.1 Actinomycetota bacterium | reverse complement strand
GGCTGCACCTCACTCCGGCAGTGCTCGACGCGTGTGTCACAGCCGGAGCGCGCGTCACACGCGTCGAACTCGTCGTCGGCCTCGACACGTTTCGCCCGATTGCCGTTGACGACGTGGCAGACCATCAAATGCACAGTGAGCGCTACCGCGTGTCAGCGCAGGCTTGGCAGACCGTGCAAGACGCGGAGCGCGTGATCGCGGTGGGTACGACCTCGGTGCGCGCGCTCGAGTCGGTTGCCGCGCGCGGTGCGCTCGAGGGGCGTACCGACTTGTTCATTCGTAGCCCGTTCCCGTTCGCGGTGGTCGATGTGTTGCTGACCAACTTTCACTTGTCGCGATCGAGCCTGCTGGTGATGGTCGACGCGTTCATCGGGCCGCGATGGCGCGAGCTGTACGCGCTCGCGATCGCGGAGCGCTATCGCATGTTGTCGTTCGGCGATGCAATGCTGATCGCGAGGCGGTAGCCGCGTGGCCAAGATCGTGATCACCAAAGATCGTGGTGTCTGGCGGGTGTCGCGTCGCGTGATGGGAGCGCGCCGTCCCGCAGGGCCCGGCCTCGTGCTGGCCCGGAGCGTCGTGAGCGCCGTGATGTTTCCGCTGCTGTTGGTGTTGAACCTGGTTGGTGTGCGGCCGTGGCAGGTCGAGGCCCGCACGGTCGATGGCCCGCCGGTGGTGTGGTACGTGCGGGGCACCCGACGCGCGCGCCGGGTCGCTCGCGAGGTGATCTCCACACTCATCGACGGTCGACCATTCGACGACGTGATGACCACCATGAGTAAGCGCACATGAAAGCAACGTTCGTTGAGCACGCGCGTGACGGAGGTGCGCGTGTCGGTCAGGTGCACACCGCAAGAGGCACGTTTCAAACACCGTGTTTCATGCCGGTCGGTACCCGTGGCGCGGTACGACACCTCGCGGCTGACGATCTCGAACGGCTCGGCGCCGAGGTGGTGCTGGCCAACACCTATCACCTGATGTTGCGTCCCGGCGCCGCCACGATTGGCGCAATCGGCGGTCTGCATCGCTTCACCGACTGGTCGGGTCACATCCTCACCGATTCCGGTGGCTACCAGATCTTCTCGCTCGAGCCAAAGGTCGATGACCAGGGCGCCGACTTCAAGAGTGTGTATGACGGCTCATCGCATCGGCTCACGCCCCAGGGCGCGGTCGATACACAATTGGCACTCGACAGCGACATACAAATGGTGCTCGACGTATGCCCACCCGCGCAGGCTCCACGTGAGGTGTTGCAGCTCGCAGTCGAACGAACAGCGTCGTGGGCCGCGATTGCTCGTGCGCACTTCCTCCACCAGAGCGAAGACGCGGTGGCGCGCCACCACCAGTTCGGGATCGTGCAAGGGGGCATCGACCATGCGCTGCGCCGTGAGTCGGCCGAGCGCACGCTGGCGATCGGCTTCGACGGTTACGCCGTTGGTGGCCTGTCGGTTGGCGAGCCTCGTGACGTGATGTTGCCGGCGCTCGCGGAGGTCACCACGATGTTGCCGAACGACCAGCCGCGCTACTTCATGGGCCTCGGCGACCCGATCGGCATCGTCGAAGTGGTGGCCCTCGGCGTCGACATGTTCGACTGTGTGCTGCCGACGCGCCTCGGTCGTCACGGCACTTTGCTCACCTGGGATGGCCGGCTGAACATCCGCCGCGCCGAATATGCGCGCGACGACCGGCCGATCGACCCGAAGCTGCTCGATAGCCCAGTGGCTCGCTATAGCCGGGCCTACCTGCGACACCTTTTGAGCGTCGACGAGCCCACAGCGGGTCGCGTGCTCACGCTGCACAACCTGTGGTGGCTGTTCTCGTTCGTCGAAGCATTGCGCGCGTCGATCAGGGCCGGTCGTTTCGCGCAGTTCCGCGCCGATACTCACGCTGTGTGGGCATAGGTCGACCATCCGCATCGCAGCGCGGCCGACGCGCTGGTCACATAGGCCTCATGACCTACCGAGGCCGGCCGATGGATACCTGATGGATGAGCAAGGGCTGCCCCTGACGCACGGTAGATTCATCGGGCTCGCGATGACTGCGACGCGTCCACGAAGGGTTCGCTATGAGCATCCTGATCCTGCTGCTGCCCGCGCTGGCCATGTTTTACCTGTTCTACCTGCCCCAGCAGAAGCAGAAGAAGCAACTGGCGACTCTGCTGAAGTCGCTCGACGAGGGTGACGCGGTGATCACCAGCTCGGGAATTTACGGCGTCATCGCCGAGGTCGACGACGACTCGATCTATCTCGAGGTCGCACCGGGCATCGAGCTGCGCATGCTGAAGTCAGCCGTCGCGCGCAAGGTCCCTGCTCCCTCCGAAACAACCACCGAAGGCAAGTAAATGCGCAAGAAGCAACAGCGAAACCTGTTGATCGGGTTCCTCGTGGTCACGCTCCTCGCGGTGGGCGGCACGCTTGCGGCGGGTAACACGCCGCAGTTGGGTCTCGACCTCAAGGGCGGCGTATCGGTCGTACTCAAGCCCACCACGGCCACTGAGGCCGG
>JAYUFA010000110.1:0-6593 GCA_043738925.1 Actinomycetota bacterium | reverse complement strand
TCGACAACGTCCGCACCGACGGCACCATGCGCGACCGCGCGGCGCTGCGTGAACAATTCACTGCCCTCGGCGCAGCCGACGCCCAGATCATCGCCTGTTCGTGCGGCTCGGGCGTGACCGCTTGCCATGACCTGTTGGCGTTGGAACTGGCCGGCTTCGGTGACACGACGCGGCTTTATCCCGGCTCATGGTCGCAATGGGGTGCCGATCCGCGCCGCGACGCAGCCGTCGGACGTGACACGGCCAACGAGCCCGGGTCCTGACCGACCGGGTGCGAAACCGGGCGAAAATGAGTGGTGCCCGGCCATCGCATCAGTTCGACCCTCCCCCACAGGGGCCGCACCTCGATGGCCGGGCAGCACTGGCTCCCCCAGCCGGACGACTCGCAGCGTAGAAGTGACGACAGGCACCGTCAATCGGGACAATCACCCTGAGTGGTTCAGCCAAGAGGTGTCAAGGCCGATCGGGCAGGTTCGTGAAACCCTTCTTCTTGTAGCGGCCGTACCAGCCACTCGCAGCCATCGTGCCACCGTCGACTGGGATCACGTGACCCGTCACGTAGCTCGACAGGTCGCTGGCAAGGAACAACACGACGCGGCCGTACTCGTCGGGTTCACCAAAGCGGCCGAGCGGGATCCACGACTGGATCAGTTCGGGGTCACGACCGCGCAGCATCGCGTCAGCCGGCGTCTGCAGCGTGTCGGCCATGTCGGGCGCGATGCAGTTGACGCGCACGCCGAATTGACCAACCTCGATCGCGAGGCTCTTGGTGAACGCGATCACGCCGGCGTTCATCGCGGAGTACACCGAGTTGTAGGGGATGCCGCGGATGGCCTCGACCGTAGAGTTGTTGACGATGGTGCCCGAGCGTTGCTCCTGCATGATCGGTAGAAATGCCTGCGTGCAGCGCAGCACGTGCTCGAGGGTGATGCGGTATTGGTCGAGCCAGCCCTCCTCGGTCGACCGAACAAACAGCCCGTTGCCGTAGCGGAAGTCGCCCACGTTGTTGACCAGCACGTCAACGCGGCCGTTGCCGACATCGAGTGCCGTCACCCGAAGCTGCTCGATCGTTGCCTTGTCGCGGATGTCGCCGATCACCGTGACTGCCTTACCGCCGGCGGCCTCGATGTGTGCCACGCTCAGGTTTGCGAGTTCCGCGTCGATGTCGTTCAACACCACCGTCGCGCCCTCACTTGCGAGCACACGCGAAATACCACCGCCGATACCCGCGCCACCACCGGTGACCACGGCGAGCTTGCCTTCGAGAAGTCGATCCTGCGCCATCCGCGCACGCTAGCGCCGCGCCCAGAACGCGGCGGGCGCGGCCAATTGCCAAGGAGAGCGCCGTCAGTCGAACCAGCCCACCACGTCGGCGATGAGATGCACATTGCCGGCAGCGTTGAACAGGTCGACCTTGCCGTCGGTGCCGAGCTTCGCGATCACGAGGTTCGGCACGGTCAGACCAGGCGCCGTGTTCAGGCTCGACGCGTCGGGACGACCCTGGCCGGCGGGCCACACCGTGATGTAGCTCGACGCGTCAGGCTCGGTCGCCGTGATGTTCATGACCGCGGACGACGCGCCCATCGGAACACCACCGCGACCCGACACCTGTAGCTCGACGAGACCGGTTGAGCCGACCTTGGCCTTCGGCGCACCGTTGCCGGTACGCGTATCAAGAATGCGCGACGGCACCAGCGAATGCAGACCGCTACCGGTGGGGAACCAGCCGAGTACGTCGGCGATGAGATGCGTCGTCCCGTTGGCGTTGAAGAGGTTCACGATGCCGCCCGCGCCGACCTTCGCGATCACGAGGTTCGGCACCGTTTGCGCTGGGCCCATGTTGAGGTTCGACGCGTTCGGCTGCGCATCACCATTCGGCCACACCGTGATGTAGCTCTGTGTGTCTGGTTCAGTAGCCGTGATGTTGAGCACGACCGCGTCGATGTCGCTGCGATCGGGCACACCGCCGCGATTGCGTACCGTGAGCGGAATGATGCCGCCCGGCCCGACCTTCGCCTTCGGTGCCCCGATGCCGACACGCGTATCAAGCACGCGAGCAGGAACAAGCGACATGAACGCATTGTCGACCGGGAACCAGCCCTGTACGTCGATGATGACGTTCGTGTTGCCGGCCGCGTTGAAGATGCTCACCTTGCCGCCTGCGCCGACCTTCGAGATGACGAGGTTCGGCACGGTCTGGCCGCTCACCATGTTGAGGTTCGACGCGTTGGGCCGCGCGTCGCCCGTGGGCCAGATCGTGAGATAGCTCGGCGCGTCGCAACCCGTGACCGTCA
Source organism: Actinomycetota bacterium (assembly GCA_043738925.1). Classification (GTDB taxonomy): domain Bacteria; phylum Actinomycetota; class Acidimicrobiia; order Acidimicrobiales; family WLNW01; genus WLNW01. The sequence goes on along the minus strand of JAYUFA010000110.1, from coordinate 4,299 downwards.
CGTTCATGCTCACCGAACCAGCACCGGTCAGCGGCACGTTGCCGACGCCTGTGACGGGCACGTCGATTGATTGACCCGCTCCGAGTCGGAAGACGCGGCCGAGACCGATGCCGCTGCGCGTATCGAGAATGCGGGCCGGTTGTAGTGGCTGAAAGGCCACGGTCGCCAGCAAAGGGTCGGAGTTGCCAGCGCCTGAGTTCGGATCGAACAGTTGCAACTTCGGATACGTGGCACCGAGCACTTGTCGGTGATCCGCGTTGAGCCAATCATCGAGCACCGTGGCGAACACCGATCGCACGTCGGTCGTGATGTTGAGATCGCCACGGCTGTCAAGCGCGGCCAACGACGGCGCGTCACTCGCGTAGCCGCCGTGTACGTGATCGCCGACGACGAACATCACCGACGCCGTGCCATGGTCAGTGCCGGCGGAATCGCTTCGCTCGACGCGGCGCCCGAATTCCGAATAGGTCATCAATACGACTCGGCTACGGAACGACGGCGACACGTTCTGGAAGAGCGCTTTGATGCCGTCGTCGAGGTCCTTCATCAACGACGCGTGATCGTCGAGTTCGGTGCTGTGGGTGTCGTAGCCACCCTGGCGCACCGTGATCACTCGTGCGCCGAGGTCAAGGTTGATGAGGCGCGCTGCGTACGTCAGGTTGCGAGCGAGATAGTTGTTGCCGGAAACGTTGGGCGAGTAGATCGGGTTGATGCGGCGCGCTTCGCCAACGGCGGCCTGCATCGTGTCCGCGAGCGCGTTCGACCACGCACCCTTGCCCACCTCGTCGTTGCCGAGGTTCAGCAGCGAGTCGAAGGCCAGCGTCTCGTACTGTTGCGTGCTGGCGCCGAACAGTCCACCCCACCCAGGCAGCCCGGTGACCGCAGCTTGCGTGCCGTGCAAGATCAGCGGCACGCTTGTGTCGCCCACGTTCACGCCCATCAACCCGTCGGCACCGAGACCGTCGAGCCAGCGCCCGAACAGCCCCGTCGTGTTCGTACCGCTGTTGTCGCCCGCCATGATGCGGGCCATGCACGAGAAGTGGCTGTGGTCCTTCGACGGATGCCCTACGCCGCGCACGATCGCCAGATCGCCTCCGTCGAAGCGACTCTTCAGATACGAAAGGTTCGGATGCAAACCGAACCCCTCGCCGACGGGCAGCGTGAGCCCGGCGGGAATGCCGATGCCGTTGTTCGCTCCCGGCGTCTTGACATCTTGGGCCGTGCCTCGCTTGGTGTAGTACGTCGCGTCCGACGCAGGCACGAGCGTGTTGAGTCCGTCGTTGCCGCCCGAGAGTTCGATCAGAACGAAGATCCGATCGCGCACGCCGAGCGGCGGCCCCGCCCAGGCCGAATTGCGGAACAATCCGGTGTCGAGCGCGGCGGCGCCACCCATCATCACCGCGCCTTGAAGGAAGCGACGGCGGCTCACTTCCATCCGATGCTTTTGCGCCGATTCGCCGAGACGCGCCGGCGCGGTCATCGAAGCCATGGTGGTTCCTCTCACGCGAGTTGGAAATCTGGAGTGACAAGGCCGAGCATCAGCGCGCTGCCGCGAATTGACCAACCGTTGCCGGAGTTGTTGGCGGCCGTGTACCAGGCCTCGAGACGAGCCCTCGTCGCGGCCGACGGATCGCTGATGCCGAGCAGATCGAACATGGTCGTGATCGCATCCGTGGCGGTGAGTGCCACTTTGCCGTTGCCACCGGTAGCGAGTGTCGGCAGCAACGACGGCAGGGCGCCGGTGTCGCTCACCTTCCAGCGCATCCACGACGCGAAGTTGCCGCGCGCCCACGCGGATGCAGTCGACAGCCAGTAACCGTTCATCTTCCAGCCGGCCACGTTCGGCGGATCGAACGGCACCTGACCAAGATCGTCGAGGAAGTTGCGACCCTCGGCCGAATTCGCGGTGAACCGGTAGCCGGTGCGACGCAACGTGGCGACGATCCATTCGATCGGGCTGCGCACGATCGCGTACCGGTTCGCGGGCGCCCAGAAGTCGGCGTGCATCAACGTGGCCTGCACCAGCGATGCGATGCTCATGCCACCGGCGATGAACGCGTCGGCCAGTTGTTGCACTGCGGCGTCGCTTGGCGATTCCGAGATGAAGAAGCGGTACATCTTGCGCGCCACGAAGCGTGCGGTGTCTGCCTGCTTCAGGCCGAACACCAACTCCTCGATCGTCTCCGGTGCGTCCCAGTTGCGGGGCTGCGCGCCGAGCAACGAACTGCCGCCACCGAACAGCGTCTTGTTGGTCGTGTCGTGGCGCGATGCGAAGAACTGATAGGTCGAGTCGTATCCGGAGGAGGTCCAACCGACCGTGTTGTGGCCCGTCCACGACTTCGCCATCGCGACCACGTCTGACTCGGTGTAGTGACCAACGCCGACCGTGAAAAGCTCCATGAGCTCGCGGGCGAAGTTCTCCTGCTCGCGACCCTTGTAGTTCGTGTCGTTGTTGAGGTACACGAGCATCGCGCCGCCGAAGGAGACCGCCCGGGTTAGGTCTCGAAAGTTACCGAGACCCAACCCGATGGTGTTTCCTGGCCCCGCCGGCCGGAACAGCTGGTTCTGGGCAAACATGTCGACCATGTTGTCGACAACGCTCTGACCGCTGCAGAAGTGGTTGTGCCAGAAGAGGGCGAGCTTTTCTTGTAACGGTGACGGCGAGTCGGCCATGCGATGCAACCACCAGTCGATGGCGTTCGACTGCGCCCACCACTGGTTGTCGTTTGCAAGGTCCGCAGGTGCGACGACGGTCGGCGCTGCCGTGAAATCCATCGCTTGCGCGACGGCGACGTCACGCGTGAGACCGGTGTATGCGGCGATCTCTGCGGTGGTACCTCCGAAGCCCACGCGACGCAGGAAGTGCGCGGCATCCGAAGCATTCAACGTTGCCATGCGTCCTCCCACAGACCGGCTGGTGACTGATGGGAGTTTCGGCCTACGCCAGACGCACCTTGAGCACTACCTTCTACGACGCAGCGGGTCCGCGAGATCTGGGTTGACCGACACGAAGTTGCCCGGGTCGATGTCGGTGCCGGGCGCGACCAACGCATCGATTGCGTCGAGTGCTCGGGCATCGAGGCGGATGTCGCTCGCCGAAAGCAGATCGTCGAGCTGCGCGGGTGTGCGTGGTCCGATGATCGCGGCGCTCACCGCGGGGTGAGCGAGGGTGAACGCCAGCGCCAGGTGGGTGAGCGAGATCGCGTTGTCGGCAGCCAGGGCCTGCAACACGTCGAGCACATCAAACTTTCGTTGGATCTCGGCGCGCTCATAGTCCCACCACTGCTTGGCGTAGAACCCGCGCCCGGCGCGCGAATCAGCGGGGGGCTGCGCATCGCGCGTGTACTTGCCGGTGAGCCAGCCGCCGTTGAGTGGCGCATACACGATGGCGCCCACGCCATGACGTAGGCACGCCGGGAACAGAGCACGCTCGGAATAGCGGGCGAAGATCGAATAGGGCGGCTGCTCGCTCACCGGTCTCGTCAATCGCCCTTTCGTCGCGACCCATTGACACTCGACGAGTTGCTCGGCGGCGACACCACTGTGGCCAACCATGCGCACCTTGCCGGCACGCACGAGATCGTCCATTGCCCCGATCGACTCCTCGACGTCAGTGTTCGGGTCGAGCCGGTGCAGTTGGTACACGTCGATGTGATCGGTGCCGAGGCGGCGCAGCGAAGCCTCGCAGGCGCTCATGATCCAGCGTCGCGACCCACCGCGCTGGTTCACGTCACGGCCACGGGGGAAATAGCACTTCGTGGCAAGAACGACGTCGTCGCGGCGGCCACCTCTCGCCAGTGCCCGGCCGACGATCGTCTCGGAGTCGCCCAGGCCGTATCCGTCAGCGGTATCGACCAGGTTGATTCCAGCGTCGAGAGCACGGTCGATCATGGCCACGCACTCGGCCTCGTTGGTATTTCCCCCGCGGCCGAACATCATGGTGCCGAGCGCGATTGCACTGACCTGCACTCCGCTTCGGCCGAGCAGTCGATACTCCATGGGGTGAACAGCCTCGCAGACCGGCACCGGCGGCGCGGCGTCGAGTGCTCGATACACTCACGTGCCTGAAACCTGTTTCATTTCGCGTTCGTCCGGAGGACCGATGAGCATCCCTGGTGTCGACCTGCTCGACCTCGATCGATTCCAGCGTCTCGAGCATCACGAGATGTTCAGGAAGCTTCGCAATGAGGCGCCGGTCTACTGGACCGACCATCCCACCGCGCAGGGCTTCTGGTCGATCAGCCGCCATAAGGACCTCGTGGCGGTCAATCGCGATACCGGCACCTACTCGTCCGAAGC
>JAYUFA010000109.1:0-2503 GCA_043738925.1 Actinomycetota bacterium | reverse complement strand
GGCAACAGTTCGCGGCACGGAAAGATCGTGACCTCGGACAACGTCACAGTGGAACGCTGATCGTCGACACCGAACTCGGTGATGCGATCGACCTCGTCGCCCCACAGGTCGATGCGAATCGGCGCCTCGGCCGTCGCGGGAAACACGTCGACGATCGAGCCACGCACGGCAACCTCACCGCGGTGCTCGACCTGATACTCGCGCCGGTAGCCGAACCCGATGAGTTGCGCCACGAGATCGGTGGCATCGACCACGTCGCCCGCGCCGAGCACAATTGGATCGATCTCCCCCGCGTGCGGCGCGAGACGCTGCACCAGCGCGCGCGCGGGGGCCACGACCACGGCGGGCGCACGCTCGGGATCGCGCAGAAACCACAACGTGCGAACGCGCTGCGCCATCGTCTCGATGCTCGGGCTCACACGTTCGAACGGCAGCGTCTCCCATGCCGGAAACGACGCCACGTCGTCTGGACCGAGGAACAACGACAGATCGTTCAGTAACCGCTCGGCATCCGCAGTGGTCGGCGTGGCCACGACGATGGGCCGCCGCTCGGTCTGACGCGCCAGTGCCGCTATCGCGAGCGCGCGCGCCGCGTCGGGCACCGCCAGCACCGCATCTCGGCGGCCGAGCACCGATTCGAGTGCGAGGTCCGTATCGAGCAGTCGGGGCAGCGCACCCAGCGGCGCGCTCACTGCACTCCGTTGAAGCGAGCCATCGCGGCTTGCGCGCCATCGATGAGAATGCACTCGACCGCGTCGGCGGCGAGTTCGCACATCACCGACAGCTCCTCGCGCTCCTTCTTGGCAGGGCGACGCAACACGTGCTCGACGCCGCCCTCGGCGCTCGGAGGTTTGCCGATACCGACGCGGACCCGCACGAAGTCGTCACTGTGCAAATGCGCCTTGATCGACCGGAGACCGTTGTTGCCGGCGAGCCCGCCGCCGACCTTCACACGCAGCCGACCAACCGGAAGATCGAGTTCGTCGTGCACGATGACCAGGTGATGCAGGTCGTCGATGCCGTGGCGGCGCACGAGTGGCGCGACGGCCTGACCCGAGTCGTTCATGTATGTCGTCGGAAACGCGAGCGTGACCCGCTTGGCGAACATGCCCACTTCGGCCACGAGTGCCCTTTCGCGAGCTTTCTTCAGCTGCCCGCCATGGCGCGCCGCGAGCAGTTCCACTACCTCGGAACCGACGTTATGTCGGGTGCCGACATACTCGGCACCCGGGTTTCCGAGGCCGACCACAAGAAGATCGGCCGATGTACCGATGCGCTCGGCCACCGCTACTTCTTGCCCTTACCACCCTTGGCCGGCGCGGCCTTGGCGGCTGCAGCAGCGCCGACCTGATCCGCAGCCTTGGCCTCGGCCTGCAACATGATGGTCGAACGTGTTGCGAGGCCCTGCACGACGGTGGCGCCGCCGGCGGTAGCAGCGGTGCATCCGGCGGGCATCGCAATCGAATCCACGGTGATCACCGAGCCGATCTCGAGGTCGGAGATGTCGACGTGCACGACGCTCGGAATGGCGTTCGGGAGCGCCGCGATCTGGATCTTGAACAGCTGCTGGTCGACCATGCCCTGCAAATGAGCGACCTTCTTGGCGTCGCCGCTGATCGCTACGGGCACCTCGACCTTGACCGGCAGTGCGGGGTCGACCGCCAGGAAGTCGACGTGGGTGACGTCGCGGCGCACCGGATGGCGTTGGATCTCTTTGACCATCGCCAGGTACTTGCGACCGGCGACGTCGATGTTGATAATCGCGTTGGTGCCGAGCTCGGTGATGAGGCAGCGGCGCAGCTCACGCCAGGGCACCGAGATCGCGACAGGATCGACACCGAGGCCATAGACGACCGCGGGCACCTGCCCGTCGCGACGGAGACGCCCGCTGGGGCGCGTGCCGGTGCCGCGACTGGCATCCGCGACGAGTTCGAGTTGATTGGACATGCAGGCGCGCTCCTGAAGAGGCGAAAAGCGAACAGCGGGAAACTCTATCGGCTCGCACCGCGACTGCGGCATTGTGCAGGAGCGCGAGCCGTTCGGCGAGGCGACCCTGCAACACCGAGCACCGCTCTCAGGCGAGCGCGGCGGCCACGGCCGGGTGCACGATGGCACCGCCGCTCACGTTGAGGCCGCCCCGCAGCTCGGGCCGGGCCGCCACGGCGCCGTCGACCCCAAGGTCGGCGATGAGGCGGGCGTACGGCAGGGTGACGTTTGTGAGGGCCCAGGTGGACGTGCGCGGCACGGCGCCGGGGATGTTGCCCACGCAGTAGTGCAGCACGCCGTCGACCTCGTACACCGGGTCGGAGTGCGAGGTCTCGCGACTGGTCTCGAAACACCCGCCCTGGTCGATCGAGATGTCGACCATCACCGCGCCCGGCCGCATGTGTCGCACCGTCTCGGCGGTGACCACGCGCGGCGCCTTGGCACCGGGCAGGAGAACCGCGCCGATCACGAGGTCGGCCTCGACCACCGCTCGCGACACGTCAAGCGCGTGCGACAT
>JAYUFA010000108.1:0-2505 GCA_043738925.1 Actinomycetota bacterium | reverse complement strand
CAGCCGCAAAGGCATCGTCGTTCTCGACCTTTCGAACGGAGACGAATCATGATCACCAACGAAGTGCAATACCGGGCCACCAAAGCGCATCTGGAACGTTTCGAACAAGCGGCCGTCAACATCGAGGCCCGTTCTGGGAAGCGAACCAAGCTTGAACAGCTGGAACTCGACGCGGTTCGCGCTCAAGCTGATGACCTGCGCTGCGAGTTGGCCGAGTTCGACCAGCTCCGCGCGGGTACACAGTCGACGTTCGATGCTGCGTCGTTGGAGGAACTCTCGACGGTGCTCGTCAAAGCACGCATCGCCCGCGGTTGGACCCAACGCCAACTCGGTGTCGCGCTCGGCATGGCCGAACAACAGATCCAACGCTACGAAGCCAACGACTACCGCTCCACGAGCCTCGCGCGACTGTGCGACATCGCCAACGCGCTCGGTGTCACCGTCGCCCAACACGCCGAGCTCAAGCCTTCCGCCGCGTGAACAGGCACGGCCGCGGTCGCAGCGAGGGTGAGCGCAACGATTTCGGTGGTCGCCGCGTCGGGTTCTTGTTCGAGGTAGCCGGCGAGCACGTAGCGGCGCATCACGCCCGGTGGGCTCGGCGCCGTCGCGGTTGTGGAGCGTGACGCGATGCATCGCCGACGTACCGGCACCCGCCTCGGCTCAGGCGACCACGGTGTCCGCGTCGACGGCTTCGACGAGCCACGCCAATGTCGCGAGCGGCGTCGCGCGCTTCAACAACGCTGCGGCGCGGTGTCGACCGGCTGGTTCATCCGCCTACACATTGTCGACGATCCGCAGCGGCACGCGCAGGCTTGTTCGCGTCGACGCGAATGACGACCACAACTCGCACGCGTACGCAGTCATCGTCTTCGGCTGATCGACGCGCGATGACGCCAACACCACGGTGCGCGTCGCTCGGCCGCAGGCTTCCGCCGGTTCCGTAAAGCGGAACCGGCAATTCTGTGCCGATCTTGACAACCGTTCAAAGCGCCGATTGGCGTCGTCGCGTTGAGGTCGCCTGGACTGGGTTCAACGCTGCTGTGGCTCGATGTCGTGGGCGGGTCGATGACGTGTCGAACCGTGACGCAGACGATCGCGAAGGCGTTACCGCAGCGTGTGCGCCGCGATCCCGCCCCGGCCGACGTGCGCGAGGACGCCAGCGCGCGCAATCCCTTTACGACGGGAGCCGTTTCGGCTCCGTTGGAGGTCATCGGGACGATTGCCGCCATCGTTGTCGATCGCTCCCGCGCGCGATGCGCGTACGCCGAGCAGGCGCCACTCGCCGCACCAGACGCGACGGCGGCCAACGATCGCGCTCGCCGTTGAGGTTGTCGTTGAGGATCGCGTTGAGGTGCGAGCGCGGTCGTTGAGCCTCACAGCTGGCACGGTGGCGATGCTCAAGCGGTGGTTCGTTCACGTCGCCGTCACGCTCGGGGCGTGGCGTTCGACCGCGGTGCGGTGTGCGCGAAGTGCGGACCCTCGCGAGGTCCTAGCGCTTCACGGTGACGACGGCGGGTTTGCGTAGCGTCACCTCAGCGGGCCGCGACGGACAGTCTGTACGTGGGCGGCCGACGCGAGTCCCTGCGGCCTCGTTGTTGAGGTCTGAACAGACTGGGTGTTGAGGCCTCAACATGTCGTTGAGAATCGGTTGAGCCGTGGCGGCGGGCCGTTGGCCGTCGAGTCCTCGTCGAAGCGGTCGACCGGGCAAACGGTTGGCGTCCTCGGGCACAGGATGGCCGCGCCGTGGTCGCGACGATCGTTTCCTCGGCTCGCAGACGGGTGGTGAGCTCGACGTGTGGCCGGCCCTGGCAGTCGCCCAGCGGTCGTTCGTCGCGTCACCCTGGCGGTCTCGCTGTTCGCAACCGCATGCACACGAGTCGCGGTCGCCGCGGCGCTGCTTCGATTGTGTTCTCTGAGCATCATGCGCTCGTCGAACGCGACGTCTTGAACAGCTGTCAAGATCGGCACAGAGGATTCACTTCCGCCAAGGCGGAAGCCGAGGCGGTCCCGCCGCCGCTGGGTGGATCGGGTGACGTCTGCTGGCGGCGACGCGTCGGGGTGTACGTTGTGTCGAATCGGAAGCGTTCGTCGCGGTGCGTCTATTGCCGTGGTGTACGAAGGCTTGCAATCGGCGCGCGGTGCGAACACACCAGTAGGCGGGCGCGACGACGAGCAGTAGGTGGAGTAGGAGTCCGTCGGTGTCGTTGTCCGCGACGATCGGTGTGTTCGGTAATGCGAACGCGCCGTGTCACGAAGCCGGTGGCGACATGGTGCGAGCCTGACGCTGTCGCCGACCATGCGACCGCATGCTCACTCGTTGTGGGTGTGCGTCTACAGCCGGGTGAGGTCCGCAGGACCTCTCACCGCTGTGTCTCGGAGGTTTCCGGCTATGCGAGGGAGCATTTGGTCGGTCACGCTCGGTGGCGGAGCGCGGCGACGGCATGTTGTGTTGCGGTCGGTGCTCGGCGTTGAGGTTCGTTCGTGGTTGTGGGTGCTGCTGTTGGC
>JAYUFA010000107.1:0-17578 GCA_043738925.1 Actinomycetota bacterium | reverse complement strand
ATGCGACGCGCGATGGTGTCGAGGTCACGGCACCTTCTGGTCCCCGCGACCTCGCCGCCCCGATGCAGAGCATCGCATCTCGCTCGCTGTGGCGCGCCGGAGCAATCGTCCTCGCACTCGTCGTCTACGCGCTCAGCGCGCAGCTCGCGGCCAACGACGTGGTCGTACAGCCCGGCGACACGCTGTCGAAGATCGCCGGCGACTACCACGTCTCCGTTCGTCAACTTGCCTCGTACAACGGCGTCGATGATCCCAATGTGATTCGTGCCGGTCAGCTCCTCGTGATCCCACCCCTCGCCGGTGAGATCGCGCACGAGGTACGCATTGGCGACAGCGTCACCTCGATCGCTGCCACGTATGGCGTGGCACCAGACGTCATCGTCGCCCGCAACAAGCTGACCAACCCGAACCTGATTCGCGTCGGACATGTGCTCTTGGTGCCGCGCCCGGCGCCCGCAACGACGACGACAACGACGCAGGTCGCTGCAATCGCGCCGGCCATCCCGACAACGCCCGCGGCGGCGAGTTCCGGTGCGACCACTACCACCATGCCTGCGCCGACCACCACGACACCAGCGTTGGTGACGCCGGTTCCGGCCACCACGTTGCCCTTCACCACGATCCCGAAGGTGACCGTGCCGAACGGTGGTCTCGTCAGCACGATGTGGGTCGTCCAACCGGAGGACACGCTGGCTTCCATCGCGGCACGATTCGGCCTCGCCGTTCGCCGTCTCGCCGCGGCCAACGCACTTCTCGAGACGGATCAACTGATTCCGGGACAGCGGATCTACGTACCGCAGAGTTGAAGTTGCTGCGCTCAACGGTCGACACGACCAGGTCGCGGTCGCAAATCGGTGGACGCGGGTGAAATGCCGCGTGGTCCCATCGGTTTTGCGTTCGCGCTGTCTATGATCCCGCCCGCGGTTGACCGCACGGACACACCAGCAGGGGCAGCATGGCTGACGAGGAGTTCGCAGACGATTTCGAGGACTCGTTCGACGAGTTCGCCGAGGCCGAACCGGAGCTCGATGATGAGCTCGCCGAGGACCTCGATCCCGACGCGCTCGACGAGGAGTTGGCCGACGATCTTGTCGACCCCATCGAAGACGACGAGGTTGTCGGCGTAGAAGAGGAAGAAGAGGACGAGACACCACTCGTCAAGAAGCGTCGCGCGTCCGAAGAGGACGATGACGACGATGAGCTGATCGATCCCGACGACGTCGAAGCAGATCTTGACACCATTCTCAAGGACCGAATCGCCGCCGGAGACGACGACGACCAGGACGATGAAGAGGACGCCCCCGAGGTCGAAGTGGGTGGCGACACCGGCGATCGCGTGCAACCACGCCGCGCGGACGAGTTCGTGTGCCAGTCGTGCTTCTTGGTCAAGCACGTTCGCCAACGCGTCGCCGACAGCAGTTTCTGCCTCGATTGCGTGTGAGCCGACATGACCTCGCCCGACACCCCTGATCCGCGCAAGGTGGCCGAGGCCGCGCTCGACATGTTGGTGTACGCACCGGTCGGATTCGCCCTCGAGGCGAAGGAGCTGCTTCCGAAGCTCGCCGAGCGCGGCCGCAATCAGGTAGTACTGGCGCGTCTGGGGGCACGGTTCGCCGTGCAAAAGGCCGAAGCCGAAGCCGAGAAGTTCCTTGCCCGCATGCAGGCCGACGATCGCGACGTCGTTGCGGCCGAGCCATCCGTGTCAGCCGAGCCCGCGAGGAAACCGGCCACAAAATCCGCTACGAAGGCGGCCGCGAAACCTGGCGCCAAGCCCTCGACGAAACGCCAACCGGCGAGCGCGACGGTCGGCCGTGCGGCCGCGCCGGCCATTCCCGGATACGACACGCTGTCGGCATCGCAGGTGGTACCGCGGCTTGACGCGCTCAGGCCGCGCGAGCTGGAGGCCATCCGCCAACACGAAATCGCGCATCGCGGGCGCCGTACGATCCTCAGCCGCATCGCCCAACTACAGAGCGAACGCGGTTCGCGGTAGATGATGGCTCCCCGGCTCGGCTCCTGAGATGGAGCACGCGCGTCGGGCCACGCCAGCCGACTCGGACACCCTTGCGGAGTTGCTCCTCGCCGAACATGCCGAGGCATTGACGCAGCGTGGTGGCGACATGTGGATCGCGTGCGCTTCGCCTCCGACGGCCGAACGCCTCGAAGCGCTGTTCGACGACCCGGCCGCGCTGGTGCTGGCCGGATGCATCGACGAGGTAGTCCTCGGTATAGCGACCGCGCGCATCGTCGATGCTGATGGCGTTGGCCGCGTTGCGTTCATCGACGATCTCTATGTCGATCGAGCCGCGCGCGAGGTCGGCATTGGCGACGCGTTGATCGAGCAGGTGATGCAGTGGGCACGACGCCACGCGTGCGTTGGCGTCGATGCCACCGCGCTGCCTGGCGATCGCGCGACCAAGAACTTCTTCGAGGCGCACGGACTGGTCGCGCGCTCGATCACCGTGCATCACCGCTTCAACGCCAACGGCAACGGCAACGGCAACCCGCTGACATGACACCACACAGGAGCACACCACAGCTCAGTGTCGGGGCGATCATGGTGCACGACGACCGCCTTCTCCTGGTGCAGCGCGCGCACCCGCCCGCCGCCGGAGAGTGGTCGATACCGGGCGGCCGGGTCGAGCCGGGCGAGACGTTGGCCGAGGCACTCGTGCGCGAGGTACGTGAGGAGACGAACCTCGATTGTGTGTGCGGCGCTCTGGTCGGTGTCGCCGAACGCATCGACGAGCACGGGCATTTCGTGATCCTCGAGTATTGGGCAACCGTCTACGACGAAACGGCCCTGCTCGCGTCAAGTGACGCGGCGGCAGCACAGTGGGTGCCGCTTGAGGACCTCGCCGAGCTACGCCTGGTCGACGGTCTCGCCGAGTTCCTGCACGACAACGGCATCCTGCGCACCATTCTCTGAGACGGCAACGTCGGAGACCGCAACGTCGGAGACCGCAACGTCGGCTGCTGCGGGACGCGGAACGGGGGGACGCGGTGGCGCGCCGACGGGACGGCGACCACGGGGGCCTGGACCACGGCGAGGCGGCGCAGCTTCCGCGGCAATGCCGAACAGCTCGGCGATCTGAGGAATTCGCGAGGCGAGCCGGGTCATGGTGGCCTTGAGCTCGTCGCCGACCGTGCCAGGAACGCCCTCAGGACGCACCAGCAATCGCACGGGCGAGAACGCCACGGCATCGACCAGGGTGGCCCAACGATCCTGGGTGATCTCAGCGGTGAGGCCAGTACTCGCAGTCGCCGCCAAGCGCTCGGCAAGTTCGGTGGGCAGCGGGGCGCCGGCCTTTGGCGGGTGCGAGCTGAGGCGCAGTGCGCGGATGGTGCGGCCATCACCCACCAACTCGGTGAGCTCGGCAAGCCACTTCGCGTGCTCGCCGTCCACGCGAGCGCTGAGGCCCTCACGCAAGCGTTGTGCAAGGGCGCGACTTTCCTCGTCGCGGGCGGCCGTATCGGCTGCGACCACAACGGTACGGATATCGCGGAGATCGATCTCGTCGATTCCCGCCAACGCGGCGTCAGCCTTGTCGCGCCACTCCGCGGCGCGCAGGCGCGGCATCAGCTGTTCGGCGAACGCCACCAAACTGTCGGCGCGCACCTCGGGTTGGCCCTCCGCGCGCGCCGCTTCGTTCTGCTTGTCAATGGCTTGACGCACTGCCGGCACGCCGCCGCGCAGGATCTGCTCGGCAATAGGGCGCTGCGCGTCAGGCAGCTCGGCCAACGCCGCGTTGCGATGGGCGCGTGACGGGCGCAGGCGAATGACCTTCGGCGCCAACGGGGGAGCGGGGCGATCGCGACGCGGCGAACGAGCGCCTGCGCCCTCAGGTCGCGGGCCGCGACGCTCATCGTCGGGGCGCGTCGGGCGATCGGTGCGAGGGGGCCGACGATCACCGTCGGGACGACCTGCGCCCTCGGGTCGCGGGCCGCGACGCTCACCCTCGGGGCGCGTCGGGCGATCGGTGCGAGGGGGCCGACGATCACCGTCGGGCCGGTCACTGCGAGGGCGACGATCACCGTCGGGTCGGTCGCCACGGGGGCGACGATCGGCGTCGCGGCGGCCGCGCTTTTCGACGAGCGTGCTCGTCACCAGTTCCTCATTGCGACGGGTACCGACGACATCGATGCGCTCGGGCTCGGTGCGCGCACCTTTCGCCGGCAGGATCGCCGTGACGTTCAACCCCTCGAGGTAGCTCTCGGTGTCGACCCGCAGGACATCGCCGATCTTCGCGCCGGCTGGAAGCATGGCGCCGTCGACTTCACCTTTGGGTTGCTTGGCGCCGGCGGCGCGCCAGGTCCAAGAGCCGTCGGGGCGCGTGCTGGTGAGTTCGATGTCGATCCTGCGGGACATAGGGCCCCAAACCTACTGCCGATCCCGGCAAAACAGCGAGCCTGCGAGCTACGGACGGTAGTCGTAGAGCGCGTACGGGTTCAGAATCTGGCGTCCCCAAAGCTGGTCGCGATCGGCCTCGGTCAATCGGGCGGCATCAGCTGCGTCGTGCCACTGCGTCTCGATGACTGCGGGCTGGTGATCGATGATCGACCGGGCGTCGCGCTTGCTCAACAACTAGGCGTTGGCTAGCGCGCACGCAGCCGATCAGATGACTCATGCGGAACCCATCGCAGTCGATCGACTTCGCGCAACGTGGTCTCGGGGCCGTACCCCTCTCCCCACACCGCCTGAAATATTCGTTATGTAACTTACGCGGGGACGAGACCTGCGCAGCCCGACCGAGCCCGCGCGAAGGGACGGCGCGTCCCACAAGCGGCACAATGCGGGTATGCGTTCGACTCGCGGCCGGTTACTCCTCGCAGGGCCGATGTTGCGCGAATCGAACTTTTTCCGCGCCGTCGTGCTGATGCTCGACCACGACGAGCACGGCGCGCTCGGCGTGGTGCTCAATCGCCCGACCGACTATCCGGTGGCGTCAGCGTTGCCGCAGTGGGCGTCGCTGGTCTCTGAGCCCGACGTTGTGTACTCGGGTGGGCCGGTGTCGACCGAAACGGCGATCGCGCTCGCGCAGGCGCACCGCAGCCGGCCGACGCCATCGGGCTGGACACACGTCTTCGGCGACATAGGAATCGTCGATCTTGACGTCACCGCTCCCCCGCTGCCCGACGTCTACAACATGCGCGTGTTCGCTGGCTATGCGGGTTGGGGCTCGGGGCAACTCGAGGGCGAGCTTGCGGCCGATGCGTGGATCGTCGTCGACGCGGAGACCTCCGACGCGACGGGCCAGGCGAGCCTTCAGCTATGGCCGACCGTCCTTCGCCGCCAACCCGGCGTGCTGGCGCGTCTTGCGTCGTACCCCGACGAGCCCGCCTGGAATTGATGCCGCTCGGGCTAGCGGCTCTTCGGCGCGCTGAGTTCGAGGACGAGTCCGTCGGGATCGCGCAACCGCACGTTGTAGCTGACGGCTTCCTCGAAAAGGTGGCCGATGTCGATACCGCGCAACGCCAGTGCATCGCGCATCTCAACCAGCGTCGAGCGATCGGCAACTGCGAACGAGAGATGTTCGATCGCCGTGGATCCCAGGCCGGGCTGTTGCTCGGGCGTAGTCGTCTGCAAGCCGATGACGAAGTTGGCCTGCGGGTGACGCAGACCGACATAGGGCCCCGAGTCGATGTTGCCCTGTACGAATTGTTCAAGGCCCAATACATCGCAGTACCAGGTTGCGCTCGTGGCCACGTCGCGAACGATGAGTTGCACATGCGAGAACCCGAGGATCACGGACGGAGTGTATTGCTCCTGCGGGTCCACAGAGTCTTCCGCGCCCGATCGGCCTAGCGTGAACGCGACATCGAACCGGTCGAGCGCAACGTCGGCGACCACGAAGGACACACTGATGACCCCCCGCACCGATGACGACCAGCTCGGGTTCGCCGAGTTGGGCCTTCGGCCCGAGCTGCTGCAAGCGCTTGGCGCGCTCGGCTACGAGGAACCGACCCCAATCCAGCGCGAGTCGATTCCGCCGCTGCTCGCGGGACGCGACCTACTCGGCCAGGCGGCGACCGGCACCGGCAAGACGGCGGCGTTTGCGTTGCCGCTTCTGCACCGGCTCACGCGTCGCGAGCGCGGCGATCATCCGACCGCGTTGGTCCTCGTGCCTACTCGCGAGCTCGCCATGCAGGTATCAGAGGCCATGCACAAGTACGGCCGCGAGATCGGCGCACGTGTCGTGCCGATCTACGGCGGACAACCAATCACGCGACAGTTGCAAGCGCTGACGCGTGGCGTGGATGTGGTCGTCGCCACACCAGGCCGGGCGCTCGATCACATCCGACGCAACACGCTTGCGCTCGATGCCGTCGAGGTGGTGGTGCTCGACGAGGCCGACGAGATGTTCGACATGGGCTTCGCCGAGGACATCGAACTCATCCTCGAGGCGACCCCCGCGACACGCCAGACGGTGCTGTTCTCCGCCACGCTCCCGTCTCGCATCGCTGCGGTAGCGCGGCGCCACTTGCGCGACCCGATCCGCATCCAGATCGAAGCCACCCTCGTCGAGGGCGGCGAGCAGCCGCTCGTGCAACAGCGCGCCTACGTCGTGCCGCGCGCTTACAAGGCCGCCGCGCTTGGCCGAGTGCTCGATGTCGAGGCTCCCGCCGCGGCGCTGGTGTTCTGTCGCACGCGCACCGAGGTCGACCAGTTGACCGAGACGCTCAACGGCCGCGGCTATCGCGCCGAGGCATTGCACGGCGGCATGAACCAGGAGACGCGCGATCGCGTCATGAATCGCATGCGAGCAGGCACGACCGAACTCCTGGTGGCCACCGACGTCGCGGCACGCGGTCTCGACATCGATCTCCTCACACACGTGGTCAACTTCGACGTGCCGTCTGCGCCCGACTCGTATATCCATCGCATCGGCCGCGTCGGCCGCGCCGGTCGCGAAGGCGTGGCCATCACGCTCGCAGAACCACGCGAGCATCGACTGCTGCAGAACATCGAGCGCATCACGAAGCAGCGGATCGCGATCGAGAAGGTTCCCACCGTCGCGGACCTGCACGCCCGCCGCATGGAGATCACGCGGGCCACGCTGCGAGAAAGCATCATCGGGGGCGACCTTGATCGCTACCGCGCGATCGTCGAATCGCTCTCCGATGAGTTCGATATCGTCGAGATCGCGCTTGCGGCGGTGAAGCTCGCCCATCAGGCGGACATGGGACCGTCCGACGACGATCACGAAATCCCCGACGCCGCGCCCCGCCCATCGCGCGACGACTCGCCGCGACCTCGTGCCGGCCGCCGTGAGGAGCGCGGCGGCCGCGAGTCAGCCGGCGGCATGACTCGCATCTACATCGGAGCGGGACGCAGCTCCGGCATTCGGCCGCAAGACCTCGTCGGCGCGATTGCCAACGAGGCGGGCGTGCGGGGCAAGGATATCGGTGCGATCGAGATCGCCGACCGGTTCTCGCTGGTTGAAGTACCGGACGCCAGCGTCGACCAGGTGATCCGAGCGCTGAAGGGCACCACGATCAAGGGCTCGAAGCCCGCCGTGCGACGCGAACGCTTCACCTCAACGCGCTGACGAAGCCCGCCACCGCTCGCGCACATCGCCGAAGTAGGCGGCGACAAGCGGGTTGAACACGTCGGCGCGCTCCCATTGCAGGAAGTGACCGGCGCCGGGAATCACCAGCGGTCCGGTGCGATTGCGAAACGCGATCTCGCAGCAATGGACGAAGTCAGGACCGACAACCTGATCGTCGGGTCCGTATAACACCAAGGTCGGCAACTCGACCGCTGTTCCCATCAGCGGTGCTTCGTCCATCGTTCGGCCGAACGCAAGCTGATACACCGCCCACGACGCGCGCAGATGCTCCATGTCGGCGAATGGTTCGGTCATGAAATCGATGTCGTCCGCAACGAATGCGCCGGGCGATCCCCAAAGGCGATGTCCGTACATCTCACCGATGTAGCGACGACGCTTAGCCTCGGTATCGAGCTCAGCGGCAAGCTCGTCCGGTGTTGCTCCTTGACGATGCCGATAGTCGCTCGTCGGACCGTTGTTGATCGCGCGAATGTTTGCGAGATCGATACCAGCGGCGACGTACTCGTCGATCAGCATCGGCGGCACCGTGTTGAAGAACACCAACTTGTCGGCGTAGTCGGGATAGCGATGCACAAAGTCGACGAGAACCGCTCCCCCGACGTCGCCGCCCACCACGCCGACGTGCTCATGACCGCACACATCGTGGACAAGCGCGTACAGGTCACGGCTGTACGCAGCGATGTGATACTCGTCGCTTTCCGACAGATCACTGTCACCGAAGCCGCGTAAGTCAGGCACGATCACCTCGTAGCCGGCCGCCACCAAAGGTTCGATGTTGCGCCACCAGATGCGCTTCGTCTCGGGATAGCCGTGCACCAGCAACAAGGGATAGCCACCCACGCCCTCGCGCACGAACGCCAGTGAGAGGCCGTCACGAACCTCGCTACGGTGAACGGTGAACGCATCGGCGGCAGGGGTCGCCGGCTGCGCGGGGCGTAGTCTGAGGTCGTAGTGCATTTGTGAAGTATCGCGGACCCACCAGTTGGTCGCTGAATCACTCTTGCGCGGCACGAACTTCTGTTCGATACTGCCATGGTGCAGGTGCTTCCTCTTTCGCTGTTCGCGACCGGCGACCCTCAACTCGCCAACGACAGCACGATCCTGCGCCACGACCTCGATCACGCCTCCTGGATCGACACCGCCACAGGTTGGCTGCATGGTGGCGACGCGTTGCTCGACGCGCTCGTGCGTGATCTGCCTTGGCGCCAAAGTCGCCGCCTGATGTGGAACAGGTGGGTCGACGAGCCTCGACTCACGACGGGTGTCCGCCTGGCCGATGCCTCGCCCGTTTTGCGCGCGATAGCGCGCTCGCTCGGGCAAACGTACGCATCGCCGTTCGCGTCGTGTTGGTGCAACTACTACCGCGATGGCCGCGACAGCGTTGCCTGGCACAGCGACCAGGTCGCCAAGGAGCGACGCAACCCGATCGTGGCGATCGTGTCGCTCGGCGGGCCGAGAACGCTCGCGCTACGACCCAAAGGAGGTGGTGCCGCACAGTCGTTCGCGATGCACTCCGGCGATCTGCTCGTGATGGGCGGCGCGACGCAGCACCACTGGGAACACGCCGTAGCAAAATGTGTGCGTGCCGCGCCACGGTTGAGCGTCACCTTCCGCCACGGCTGACACTGCGACATAGCGATGTCAAGCCCCCGGGCGGCGCAACGCGTTCTATGGCAGCGGTGCCGGCGCAGAAATAAAGACGCCCGTCGCCGACACGGTGGCCGAGCCGCCATAGCGAAGCTCTCCCGATACGAACGTCTTGCGGCCCTCCACGCGATCAATCCAGGCCTCCATCGTGATGGGCGTACGAATTGGCGTGCCACGCAAGTACTTCACCGTGAGCGTTCCGGTGAAGCCGGCGCAGTCGTTGATCACCGCGCACGCGCCAAGGAGCTCGTCGAATATCAACGCGATCACCCCGCCATGCACCAGCCCGGGCGGTCCGTTGTATGCAGCCCCGAGCGTGACCAAGCCATGGAGGTGCCGCGCCTCGTCGGGCCACATCAGCACCGGAGGTGCGATGGGATTGCGCGGCCCGACGATCGGCGAATACGGGAAGAACTCGCTCGGCGGACCGTGCAGCTCGCCCCGTTCGGTGAAGGCGGCGCCGTCAAGAGCAGCTTGCGCAACCTGACCGAGATGTCGATGGGGCGCGAGTTCGCGTGTGGCCGACTCGACCGCGACACGAGCGCGGGTGAGCACGTCGATGGGCGCGTCGGCCAGCCGTATGGCCTCGATCAACGCGCGCACTGCATCAGCAAGGGCAACGGTGTCTGTCTGAGAAAATTCCGTCACGTCAGGAGTTGTACCCGACACCGGAAACAGAATGCTTGCTACCCGGTAGCTCGGGCACGATACGCCCGGCCATCCAACCGCCATCGACCGCAAGCTCGGCACCGGTGATGTAGGACGCCTCGTCACTCGCGAGGAACAGCGCGGCGGCAGCTATTTCGGATGGCTCGCCGACGCGAGGGATGGCCTGAAACCTGAAGGACATGTTCACCATTTCGGTGTCGCCCATCGGGTTGCCCATCACCGTGTTGACGCCACCCGGATGGATGCTGTTCACACGGATGTTGAACTGGCCGAATTCAAGTGCGGCAGCCTTGGTCATCCCTCGAACTGCCCATTTCGACGAGTTGTACGACACGAGGCCGTTGCAACCCTTCATGCCATCAACGGAGGAGATGTTGACCATCGCACCACCACCCGAGGCCCGCATCGCCGCGACCGACTCGCGCATGCCGATGAATGTGCCGACCTGGTTGACCATGATCACCGAGAGATAGTCCTCGGTCGAAGTGTCCTCGATCGCCGCAGGGCGAATGATGGCCGCATTGTTGATGAGTACCTTGAAATCACCCATCGACTGTGCGACCTTGACCGCGCTCTGCCACTGCGCGTCGTTCGAGATGTCGAGGTGCACGTACGTTGCGGCCGCGCCGATGTCCTTCGCAACCGCGTGACCGAGATCGTCGAGCACGTCGGCCAGAACAACCTTGGCGCCCTCGCTTGCGAACAACCGCGCTTCGGCCTCACCTTGACCGCGCGCCGCGCCCGTGACGATCGCGACCTTGCCATCCATCCGACCCATAGCAGTCCCCCATTTCGACAATGAGGCGGAGCATAACGCTCCACCCGCGGCGTTCTCGTGCCGGCACGCGATCGTGCCGGATCAATCGATGACAGCCAACGGCGTGATCGCACCCGTGAGATCGACGGGCCCCCGATAAAGCACGTCGAACCGGCGACGAGTGAAAACACAACACCCGTCGCGCATGGCCAGGTGATCGCTGTAGATGCCCATCACGCAGTTGACCGGAGCATCGGCCTTCCATTGGAATTCGCGGATTTGCCACCGTGCGGTCGCCGACGTGGTTTTCACGTCAGGCGTGACGTAGCCCGACATCAGCTCCTGCGTGCACAACGCATAGTCGCCGCGCAAACGGCCGAACACACGAGCGATGCGGTCGCGTCCCGAGATGGGTGCACCGTTGCCCACGACCCAATCAGCGTCGTCGGCCCACAGCAATGCGAACAGATCCATGTCGAAGCGTGCCACGGCGTCGCAATAGCGTCCGGTCAGATTGCGCACCGCGCGATCAAGTGCATCGTCGTCGAAGGTGATCGCATCGCCCATCGCCCGAGCGTACCTGCGACTATCGTGCCCGCCCGTCTGCGGCATCTCCGCCGCGCAACGAAAGCGAGGACGAGATGGCACGATTCGACGGCAAGGTAGCGCTGCTCACCGGAGCAGGCTCGGGTATTGGTCGGGCAACCACGCTGCGATTGACCTCCGAGGGCGCGAAGGTGTTCGCGGTCGACATCAATCAGGCGGGACTCGACGAGACCGCGGCGCTCGTATCCGCTGCGGGCCCCAGCGAAGTGGTGACCAAGGTGGCTGATGTGTCGTCGCGGGCCGCATGTCACGAAGCCGTTGGCGAATGTGTTGCACACTTCGGTCGACTCGACGTGCTCGGCAACATCGCTGGCATCGCGCGCGCCGAACACGTAGCCGACGTTACCGAGGAGGGTTGGGCGCGCATGATCGGCGTCAACTTGTCCGGCTGCTTCTGGATGGCGCAAGCCGCTATCCCACATCTCCTTGGAACCACGGGCAACATCGTCAACATCGCGTCGAACGCTGGCCTCATGGGCCAGGCGTACACCGTGCCGTACTGCGTCACCAAGGGTGCAATCGTGCAACTGACTCGATCGCTGGCGATGGAGTACATCAAAACTGGCCTACGGGTGAACGCGATCGCGCCGGGTGGCGTAAACACTGCGTTGGCGCAGAACTTCCAGATGCCGTCCGATGTCGATTTCGAGTTGATGGCGCGCTACACGGGGTTTCGTAGCATGGCCGAGGCCGAAGACATCGCTTCGATGTTCGCGTACCTCGCGTCGGACGAGGCGCGTAGCGTGCACGGCTCGATCCACTCCGTCGACAACGGCATCACCGCCGGATGAGTGTCAGCGTCGCGTGAACGACTCCGATCAGTTCATCTTTGGCGTTGACCTCGATGGTGTCTGCGGCGACTACACGCGGGCGTTTCGAACCGTCGCCGCCGAATACATGGGCGTCACCGAGGACCAACTGCCACTCGAACGCTCCTGGGACTTCCACGAGTGGGGCTTCGGCGACGGCGACTACGAGAAGGTGCATCAGGTCGCGATCCTCGACCATCGCATCCTGCGTGACCTGCCGGTGATCGAGGGCGCCGCCGACGCGCTCTGGCGCTTGTCCGACGCCGGTGTGTGGATTCGCATCATCACGCACCGCTTGTACGTCAACTGGAGCCACGCAGTCGCGATAACCGACACCGTCGAGTGGCTCGACTCGGCGCGCATCCCCTACCGCGACTTGTGTTTTCTCGGTGCGAAGCCCGAAGTAGAAGCCGATGCGTATATCGACGACGGGCCACACAACGTGATCGCGCTCAGGGCGCGTGGCAACGACGTGATCGTGTTCGATCAGCCGTACAACCGCGACCTAGCGGGCCCCCGCGCACATACATGGGCCGAGGCCGAGGAGATGGTCTACGAACTCGTCGCGTCGCGTACCCACGGCGTGCAAACCCAATTGCCGGGCATCGACGCGGGAGCGGATCGTCTCGACCTCCGCCAACGCGACGCGACGAATTGATCAGCGATCTGCGGGCAGCGTGCGCAGGTTCTGAAAACGCACTTGCCCGCGGGCGACCATCTTCGCGTCTCTCGCGCGCGTGATCTCGACCGTCCAGAGTTGTTGCGTACGACCGACGAACACCGGACGACCCACCGCGTTGACGCGACCCTCGCTGTGGCTGCGCAAGAAGTCGGTGAGGTTCGACGTGCCGACGACGCCAGCAATATCGCCCTCACCCACAACCGCGAGCGCCGCGCCATGACTAGCCACCGATTCGACGATCGACGCCCACGCGCCACCATGGACGATGCCGTACGGCTGATGGTGACGGCGAGCGACGTCAAGGTGGGCGCGCACCTCGTCGCCACTCTGTTCGTCGAACGTCAGCCCGAGGACGTCCTCCCAGGTGCCGTCAATACTCATCTCCGCCATTGGTCCTCCTCTTTCGGTCCTCACACTACGAGGCCGTTTGAACACGCATACGCTCCGCGGATGGCTCCCACTGCGCTCCTCATCGTCAAGGTCGACATCGAACCCGAGCGCGAGGACGAATTCAATCGTTGGTACGACGAGGAGCACGTGCCCGAGAAGTTGGCCGCGCCGGGTTTTCACTCGGCGCGGCGCTTCAGACACTTCACGATCCCGCACCGCTACCTCGCGGTCTACGAAGTCGATGAGGGCGACACGGTGACCAACGCGACGTACATGTCGCAGGAGCAGACGCCATGGAGCGCGTCGATCCAGCAAGCCTGGCGCACGTGGGATCGCGACGTGTGGGTCGAGATCACGCGCTGACACGTCACTCGGCGGCGTACCCGATTACTTGCGTTGAAAGTTCGGCGTGCGCTTTTCGGCAAAGGCCTTTGGGCCTTCCTTCGCGTCCTGCGAGTTGAACACGGCTTGGCCATACGACTGCTCGTACGCGAACGCGTCCTCCTCGCTCATGCCGATCGTTTCGTGCAGCGTCTTGAGGATCGCCTCGACCGCGAGGGGTCCATTGCCGGCGATCACATCTGCGATCTCGCGTGCCTTGGCCAGGGTCTGACCGTCGGGCACGACGTGGCTTACGAGCCCGATGTCCTTTGCCTCCTGACCACTGACGTGTTTGCCCGTGAGCAGGATGTCAGCGGCAACGGTGTACGGAATCTGGCGCGCGAGGCGCACGGCAGAGCCACCCATCGGGTAAAGCGACCAGCGGGCTTCGCTCACGCCGAAGCGAGCGCCTTCGGCAGCAACGCGGATGTCGGTGCCCTGAAGGATCTCGGTTCCGCCGGCGATCGCAACGCCCTCGACGGCAGCTATGACCGGCTTGGTCGGGCGGTAGGTCTTCAACAGCCCCTCGTAGATGAAGGCGGTGTCGCCCGCCTTCATCCGAGTGTCGATGTCGTAGTCGTCGGTCTCGTCGACGTCGCCAGCCATCGCCCGGAGGTCCATGCCCGAGCAGAAGTTGCCCTCGGCGCCGGTGAGGATGATGACGCGGATCGAGTCATCAGACGACGCGGCGTGCCACGCATCGGCCATTCGGGCAAACATCTTCAATGTCATCGCGTTCTTCCGCTGGGGGCGGTTCATCGTGACGATCATCACGTGGCCGTCAACTTCGACGAGCGCGTCAGGCATCGAGCTTCTCCAGTGTCGTGGGCCATTTGGCGGCCGAAGACTAGAGGCTCACAAGGAGAGAGTTGAACGTCGGAGCAATAGGTACGCCGTAGTCTGACGCCCCGTGGATGACCTGCCGCCGACGTCGCGTTATCGGTGGCTGGTCCTTTTCACCGTATTGTTCGGGCTGTTCACCTACGGCACCATCACCACGGTCATCAGCGCATCGCTGAAGACCGTTGCCGATGATCTACATTCGTCGACCACGTCGCTCGCTTGGGCGATCACCGGCCCATTCCTCGCGCTCGGCATCGGCAACCCGATCTTCGGCAAGATCGGCGACATCTACGGTCGCCGCAAGTTCTTCCTCATCGGCATGAGCGTGTTCTCGGTGGCGTCGATCGGTTGCGCCGTCGCCCCGAGCGCGGCAACGCTGATCGCGTTGCGCGCTGTCGCCGGTCTCGGCGCGTCGGCCGCCACGCCGAACGGTACGGCCATCGTGCTTGATGCGTTCTCGATTGAGGAACGCCCGCGTGCGCTCGGATGGTTCAACCTGTTCGGCGTCGGCGCGCCCGCCATCGGTTTGGCGATGGGCGGCATCATGGTGGACGCGCTCGGCTGGCGCGCCGTCTTTTGGATCTATGGCGCGACCGCGGTGATCGCCACCATCGTCGCGTTTGCGATCGTGCGCCCGACCAAGCCCGGCTTGTCCGAACGAGTCGACTACGCCGGCGCCGGCACCTTGGCCATCGCAACTCTCGGTATCGCGCTCGGTCTCACCCTTGGCGGTAGCCGCGGGTTCAGCGACCCCGCTACGGTCGGATTGCTCGCATGCTGCCCATTGGCCTTGATGCTGTTCGTGTTCATTGAGCGTCGCACGACCTATCCCCTCGCGCCGCTGCGCTATTTCGCCAACCGCAACTTCTCGGGGCCGTTGTTCGGCTATTTCGCAGGTCACATGACCTACATGGGAGCGTTCGTCGTTACGCCGATCCTGCTGCGCGACGGATTCGGGTATCGCGCAGCTGCGATCAGCGCGGTGCTCTTGATGCGGCCATTGTCGTACAGCTTGACGTCTCCGCTCGCGGGCGCATTCACGGCACGAGTCGGCAATCGTGTTGCCGCGACGTTTGGCTCATTCCCACTCATCATCGGTGCGAGCGCCTTCGTGATCGGTGCCTCGACAAGGTCGATCGCGTTCGTCGTCGCCGGCCTGGCGTTTTCCGGAATCGGTCTCGGCGTCGTCACACCACCGTACGTGTCATCGCTGACCGGTGCCGTACGTGAAAGCGAACTCGGGCTCGCAAGCGGGATGCTGCAGATGTCGGCAAGCCTCGGCACCGTGGTCGGCATTCAGCTCGCGTTGGTGTTGCTCGGCACCGCGAAGCCCCACGCAACCAGCGACTTCCTCACGCCCTATGTGGTCGGTGTGGGCGCGGCAGTTTTGATGCTTGGCTTCTCGACACGTCTCGTCCGACGCATCCCTGCAGTTGTCCTCGAGCTAGCGGCGGACTAACGAAAGACGAGTGCTCAATCAACGTGCTCGAGTAACTCCACATGGTTGCCATCGGGGTCTTCGTACATGGCGATGCGGGCATTCGGAGCGATCTTCAGCGGGGCGACAACCACCGTGACGCCTGCCGCGACACACACGTCATGCACCTCATCGAGATTGGTCACCGTGAAGGTGAAGTACCGCATGCCTGACGCGCCGCTCAAGCCGCCAGGGGGATTCGCCGCGTCGGGCAGAGGTGTCGTGCTGACCAGCTTGATCATGGTCTCCGCCGCCCACAGCCGATGCATCACCATGCCGCCCGCTAGTTGCAACGCGCCCTCGTCATAGAGACCGAGCGTGTCGCGGTAGAACGCGAGCATCGCATCAACGTCGCGCACGACGATTCCAAGATCGACGCCGGCCTTGCCGATTTGCATGCTCACTGTCAACTCCGTCCTGCTGGGTCGCCTCGCCAAACAGCTCGGCTCGGTCTCATGACGTTTGCTTCGGGGCGATGAACAGCCCCTCGGCCTGCGCGCACACGCGACCCGTGTCAACGACCACGAGGTCACCCACGGCGTACGTCTTACGGCCGTCGTTGCGATCGAACCATGACGCATAACGCAGCGGCTCGTACAGCGGCGTCGGCGACACGTACCGGACCGACAAAGACCCGGTCATGCCACCATTGCCCGACAGCGCAACTGCTTGCCCGAGCATGAGATCAAACGCCGCGGCGATGAAGCCACCCTGAACGAGCCCGGGAAGTCCTTCGAAGCGAAGGTCGTACACGACATCACCGAAGGCGCGGTCACCGTCGCGACGCAAGACGATCGGCGGCGCGACCGGGTTCGCCGGCCCGGCCAGAGGATGCTTCCCGGTAGCGTTCGGGCGTACCTTTCGACCCTGCGGGCGGTCCTCGTCGCGATATCGCGTGGCCAAGCCGGGTGCGGCGTTTGGCGCGATTGCTTCGAGCGCCTCGGCGAGAGCAACAATGTCCGACGGCGACGTCGCGACGTCGAGTGCCACCGCGCCAAGGCGGACCAGCGCGGTCGCCAGGCGGTTCGTGACATCGGTTGGCTCGCCCCACGGACCTCGCGCGATCGACGAGAAGAACGCCAACGGTTCGTCGGTTGCCGGCAGCGCGTCATCCCCTGTGTCAGCCACGGGGTGGCACCCTACCGGAGACCGTCAACGGCAGTCTTGACCGGCGACGCCGGCCATCGGCTCAACTCGTGGTGACGACAGCCGATAGCTCGGCCGGAGGCTCCGCTCATGTCGCAACGCGATCGCCAACGTATGCAGGTGCTCGTCGTGCAAATCCGGGCTCAGGACGTCGTGCCGGGCGACATCATCAACAAGTCGGGCGCTATACGAGACGGCTGGGTCGAGATCGCCTATGTCGAACAACTCCCCGATGGCCGCTTGAACCTGTGTGATGAGTCGTACAGAAAGAGCTTCGTGAGCTTTCCCCTCGATCTCGTGTGGCTGCAGATCGCCGCGAACTTGAAGGGGAACAGCCACATGCCGGTTGACGTTCCGATGTTCTACGAGCGTGTGCCCATCCAACCCGAGCTCCCCGCCGGGCAGAGCGCGCCGTCGGGTGCGCACGCCGAGGCCTGAGCAGGTTCCACGAACGTCGGAAGACGTGAGGGAGATGCGGCTCGGCACCTCAGTACGAAACGAGTAACGTGCCGCGCCGGATGAACCCGAGCGTGCGTGCAACCGACATCAACAACGTTGGGCCGCTGAGCTTCGGGCTGCGCCTCGATGCAGAGCAGCGGG
>JAYUFA010000106.1:0-2515 GCA_043738925.1 Actinomycetota bacterium | reverse complement strand
TGCGTGGCCGTCGTCTACATCCCTATCGCCATCGCGGTACGACCCGATCACCTGCCGTCAGGCAAAGCAGTCGCCGCGATGGTCGCACTCGCGTCGATCTGTACCGGCGTCGCATTCATGATCTTCTTCGCGCTCATCGCAGAGATCGGTCCGACGAAAGCAACGTTGATCACCTTCATCAACCCAGCGGTGGCTGTGCTGCTCGGCGTGGCTGTGCGTGGCGAGGCGTTTACGCTGACCACCGCCGCGGGTTTTGTGCTGGTACTCGTCGGCTGCCGTCTCGCTACGAGCGGCCTACCGTGTCGAAAGAGAGCACCGGCGGTCGTGGTTCGGGCATAGGGCGTTCGACTCATCTTCGCCGCGCGCGACCGCGAAGGCTCGGCGATCGCCTCACGATCGGTTCCGCCGCGCCGAAACATCACTTGAGAGGTACGCCCAGCACCTCCACCCTGCCGGCATCCGAGAACACGAACAGCCCCCGCCCTTGCGGCGGGGGCTGTGTCGCGTAGCTGCCGACCCGCCATTGGGGCCAATACGAGCGACAAGGGTCAGACCTCACCCCGAGGATCTGACCCTCACCGCACGCAGGACAGTTGTTGTCGTGGTATTCGCACACGCTGACGCGTATCTGGCCAGAGTCTCGGCGTCACGGACCCGACGGACATGAGCCTCGCGGCTCAACGCGCCGCTCGTGATGGTTGCCAACTGGCACGGTGATCCGCCGGATGGTTGCCAACTGGTACGCCGATGTCGCTTCCGCAGATCTACCTATCCTCCTCGTCGACGGCGGTGACCAACAGGTCGGCACTGAGCGCGAGAGCTGCCGCAACCGCGGCCGTGCGTTCGATCACCGCAACGAAGTAGTGGCCAGCAGCAATACCGTTACTCATTGGCGGGTCACCGAGCGACCGCACGAGCGCTCCGGCCTCGCGAGGCACCGAGATCGGTTCGAGCGGCGGCAGGGCAGGCGGTATCTGCCACAGATCAACCGCACTCGGCCGACGTGCGTGGGGTTGCCGACGACGGTTCGCGCGTGCGCGCTGCGGTCGTTGTGGTGCGTTCATCGTTCGTCCTCGGTGAGCAGCTCATCGGGGCGGAGCCCGAGTGCGAGACGGAGTTGGTCGGTGTCGAGATCGGCGATCGAACTCGACCGCACGAGCACGAGCTCGGCGATATGGCGCTTGCCTTCGACGACTTCTTCGACGCGTTCGTCGACGGTGCCCGGGCATACCAGGCGGTGCGAGATAACGGTGCGGCTCTGACCGATGCGCCAAGCGCGGTCGCGCGCCTGATCCTCGATAGCCGGGTTCCACCAGCGGTCGTACAACACGACGTGGTTGGCCGACGTGAGGTTCAGACCGGTGCCGCCCGCCTTGAGCGAGAGCACCATCGCGCCGGCGCCGGTGCCGCTTTGGAAGTCGGTCACGAGCTTGTCGCGCACACCGCGGGCGAGGCTGCCGTCGTAGCACGCGATCGGCTTGCCCGTGACTTCGGTCAGGTGCTGCGCAAGACGACGACCCCACGTGGCGAAATGCGTGAACACCAAGATCCGCTCGTCGGCCTCGAACACCGATTCGATGATCTCCTCGAGACGAGCGAGCTTGCCCGAACGTCCAGCGAGGGGCTGCCCGTCGTTGCGATAGGCCGCGGGGTGGTTGCAGATCTGCTTGAGTGCCGTAATCGCAGCGAGGATTGCGCCCTTCTTCACCTCGCCGCCGACATCGACGCCCGCCGCACCGGCCACCAAGTCGTCGAGGACGGCTTGATACAGGCCGATCTGCTCGGCGGTCATGGTGCAGTGATCGAGCTGATCGATCTTGTCTGGCAGCTCTGCCGCTACTTCAGGCTCGGTTTTGGTGCGCCGGAACAACAAGATGCCGTTCAGCGCACGAAGCGCGGCTTCGCCATCGCCCGACATGTTGGCGATGAATGCCGCACGCGGGCCGACGAGCCCGGGGTTCGTGAAATCAAGGATCGACCACAGATCGCCAAGACCGTTCTCAATCGGTGTACCGGTAAGCGCAAGACGCATACGCGCAGGAAGGCGGCGCAACTGCTGCGACGTCTCGTTGGTCGAGTTCTTGATGGCCTGGGCTTCGTCGAGAATGATTCGGCTCCACTGCGTCTCGGCCAGCGCCTCGACGTCGCGCACCGCGGTGGCATACGTGGTGACGATCACGTCGGCGCGTCTGATCACCGACGCCAGCTCGGCAGCCGACGACCGCGACGCGCCGTGGTGCACGACCACCTTCAGACCCGGTGCGAAGCGAGCCGCTTCGGCCGCCCAGTTACCGACCACTGCGGCAGGAGCGATCACCAGCGCCGTGCCGTCGCCCGCAGTACGTGCAAGATGCGCAAGCACAGTCGGCGTCTTGCCGAGACCCATGTCGAGCGCCAAGCACCCGCCCAGAGCCGCCGCATCAAGAAAGCCGATCCACGCGAGTGCCTCAGCCTGATAGGTACGCAGCTCACCCACGAAGCCGGCGGGACAAGTCACTGCGTCGGCCGAAGCCTC
>JAYUFA010000105.1:0-2520 GCA_043738925.1 Actinomycetota bacterium | reverse complement strand
AACGCGGCCTGCCCAGCGATCGCCAAGCCGATCACCACACTCACCGGCCACCTCGGCTCGGCCTGAGTCACCCGACGCCACGCCGGCACCAACACATGGTCCTCGACATCGTGCAGCACTCGCAGCTCCGGGTCGATCAGCCGCTCAAGACGATGCAACCGCGCTTGCATCCGCGCCACATGACCCGCGCCCACATCATCAGCCGAGTCGGTCAACGCGCCACCATACGGCGCGTCGTCGTTCGGCACGTCGTCATTCAACGCGTCGTCGTGTTCGCCATCGACCATGGAACAGATCCTGACAGGCCCAACGAATCGCAGCGAATACACCGGCTGATACGTGGACGACGTGACACGCGTCCGATCCTGAGGCACCAAGGGCAAGAATCGACACAGCTCGGCCGCGGTTTCGGCCGAAGCCGGCGCGGCAGCACCGACGACGAGCACGACCAGCACGACGAGAAGCGCTCGCATGCGTGGATCGCAGCGGAAGGTTCACTTCGCCGTGGGCTCGTTCGCTGGACTCACCCGCGAGGTGTGGCACCGTTTCTCACCTCGTCCTCACCGGAGATTTGTCAAGCGCAGACCCGACGGGCGCATCATCGCCGTGTGCGCGTTCATCAGACCGAACGGAAACCACGATGCCGTGATGATCGGTCGGCGCGGACGCCCCGGCCGCGGGCCGCGGGACTGAGTAGTGACCGGGCACGTCGTTGACGGCGTCATCGCAGGACTGGTCACCTTGTTGCTCCTCGTGCTTCTCGCACGCGTGACCTGACAGTGCCATCGCGTTGAACGAGCACGACGATGTACGTGCACGACAGCCTCGACACACGCGGCTCGTCGGGGAACCCCAACCGTCGCCGCGGGAGCAACAGCGCGCTTCCTTCGGACCGCACCGCGACCGATCCGAAATGAGTTGGTTTTACGGTGGTCTTCGCATCGGGTTGTTTTACTGCGAACAAGCAGATCGACGAGGTCGCGGACGATGCCATTCGAAATAGTCTCCTCGACAGCTCGACGCGAAGTCGACAGCCCACAGCCCACAGCCCACAGCCCACGTCGACGCCGACGCCGCGGGGTAGTGAATGATGTTCTCGGTTGGTTTCGCTGCACCGCTTCGTTTGTGGCTCCTCGCGATCGTCGGCGTGTTGTTGGTCGCCTATGTCGTGTTGCAGCGTCTCAAGCGCTACGCGGTGCGGTTCACGAACATTGCGTTGTTGGACACGGTCGCGCCGAAACATCCGGGGTGGCGCCGTCATGTGGTTGCTGGCATGTTCTTGGCGTGCGTCGCGTTGGAAGTCACCGCGTTCGCGGGACCGCGACGCGTCGAGCGTGTACCTCGCCAGCGTGCCACGGTCGTCATCGCGGTTGACGTGTCGTTGTCGATGCAGGCGACGGACGTGTCACCGTCACGGATCGAAGGCGCGAAACAGGCCGCGAAAGCGTTCGTGTCGAAGATCCCTGCTTCGTTCAATGTCGCGCTCGTGTCGTTCAGCGGTATCGCGTTGTTGAAGGTGTCACCAACGAAAGACCACGCTTCGGTGCTCGCCGCGATCGATCAGCTCCAACTCGCCGAAGGGACCGCGATCGGCGACGCGATCATGGTGAGCCTCGACGCAATCAAATCGGCACCCCTTGACGCAGCGGGTACCCCGACGCCCGCGGTGATCGTGTTGATGTCCGACGGCAAGACCACCAGAGGCGTACCCAACGACACGGCCGTGCAGAAGGCCAAAGACGCAACCGTGGCGGTGTCGACGATCGCGTTCGGGACGAGTACCGGCACGGTGGTCATCCCACCGGACCCGACACCAATCCCGGTACCGGTCGACGCAGCCGCGTTGGCCGCGGTCGCGGACGCGACCGGAGGCAAAACGTATGACGCACGTTCCACTAACGAACTGAATCAGGCCTACGCGGACATCGGCCGGTCCGTCGCGCAAGTGAACGAGAACCGGTCGATCACCGGCTGGTTCGTCGGCCTCGCTCTCGCGGCGGCGATGTTGACGGCGATCGGTTCGCTGTTGTGGTTCTCGCGGCTGCCGTAGCAACAACACCAGTACCCGCTCGACCGCTCAACAGTTGCCGAGCCATCATCGTCGCTGTTGTCGACACCGAGGTTTCGGCGACGCATCTACCGGATCGGTTTGTGCGTCGGCGGTCGATGTCGGCGACCAGCGCTCCTCAGCGTCGAACACGAATTGTTCCACGTCTGCGAGAACGTCGATGACGTCTTCGGGTTCGCCGTCGGGTTCTGACTCGAGCGCAGGGTGCACGCGAGCGAACCCGCGTCGAGGCCTGATCCGATTATCACGATGCGCTCGGATCGTGCGCACGCCTCGGGGCACCGCCACGGCGCTTCGGGCGCCCGCCCTAGCATGCAAAAGCTTGCTTGCGACCTCGCCGTCATCGTCGTATATGGGAGTTTGGGTATCGACCGGGGCACGATCCGCAAGTACGTGGCGGCGGCTGAGTTCGCCGGTATGGCACCGGGCGGTGTGCTGGTGAGCCGAGACGA
>JAYUFA010000104.1:0-2522 GCA_043738925.1 Actinomycetota bacterium | reverse complement strand
CAATGTCTTGTCCGGCGTTGAAGTTGCCGTTCGACTTGGTGGGCGACGCCGGGCCGAACGTCGAGCACTTGTCGGCCGTGACGTATCCGCTGCCCGGTGCTTCAGTCATGGTGAGGTTGGCGAGCACGGCGGCGACACCGTTTGGCGCGCCGCTCGGGGTCGAGGTGATCGAGCGTGCCGCGAGCGGTGCTACGCCGGAGTACACGAGCGGACCGCTGGCGTACGCTGATGACACGTGCCCGGCCGGGTCAGTAAGCCGGACCCACGCGTAGTACGTGCCCTTCGGAACCGACCCGCCGTGCCACACGAACGTGTTCTCTCCGTTCGCCACGGCAAGGCCGTTGCCGACGCGCGTGCCGGCGAAGGTACCGAACGTGGGGTCGAGGAAGACCTCGGCCGTTGTGCCGGGCGCCGGTGTTGCCGCGCCGCGGGCGTCGTCGCGATAGCGGATTGCGAAACTTGGGTGAGCCTCATCGGCGGCGCGGATGGCGAAGCTGTCGAGCGCCACGCAGCGTGTGCCGCGGTCCTCGTGGAAGTCGAACCGCACCTCGTCGATCATGCCCACCCAGCCAATGCCTAGACCGAGGTCAGGCTCGGTCACGGCGCTCGGCGGTGACGTGAGCATCGGCAGGTCGATGTCATTCCAGCCGGGGTAGACGACGATGTCCTGCGAGATCTGATACCCGCTGGTGCCGATGATGTGCCATTGCAATCGCGCCACCATGCCGCCGCCACGCGCGTCGGCTAGGCCGAAGGCTCCGTCGTACCAGACGCGTGCGTTCACGCGGTTGTAAATGCTCGCGTTGAGTGGCGCACCCATCGCAAGGAGAACAGCAGGATCGTTGCTCGCGTTGCAGGCGTGCAACGCGCCGGCCGAGTAACTCACCCCGGTCAATTCGTTGGTCGCCGCGACGTCGGTGCCGTCGTCGAAGGTCCACGCTTTGCCGCGCACGGCGGTCGCGTAGTCGGTGCCTCCGCCTCGGTTCGGGTCGATCACCACGGGGATCGGTTCGGATCCCCCGGTCGACAACGGGCTGATAGCGCCGCCGGCGCGTGTGACGCGCACCCAGTCGAGTTCGAATCCCGAGCGCCTGTTGGGGCCGGGCACGATGAGGATCGAGTACACCTTCAAGCCCGAAGGCAGGGCGAGCGAGTACGTGTTCCAACCGGCCGCGAGCTGGTTGCCGGGAGCGTTGAGGTGTGTGTCGCACGCGGCGACGGTGCCACCGCAAGTCAACAGTTCGACCCCGAGTGCGTCAGGCCGTGACGGCTCGAAGAGGCGAAACGACAAGGTGACGTAGGCGTTGGTGTCGATCGGGTGCAGCCAGGTCGAGCGGCCCCATTGCAGGGCGTCGTTGCCGTAGTGGGCCGACCCGATGAGCACGCCACCGGCGGGCGAGGTCTGGTCGAACTTCAGCGTGCCGCCGCTCACCGAGCCTGTTGCACCGGGTGACTCGGCTTGGGCCTGGGGATCCCAGTCCTCGGGGTTCGAAAAGTCCCACGGGTCGCCGAACTCCTCGGTTGCGTAGTCGCCTGACCATGACGAACCGGTGGGGATTGCGGTGGCGGCCACGGGGTGCAGCACCGTGGCAATACCCGACGCGAGCATTGCGCACGCAAGCAACATGCTGACCGTTCGACGCACGGGGCAACCTCCGGATGTAGCCCGCTTGCGTTGACTATCGGCGCGCACCGTAGCCGTGTTTACTGCTATCTCGGGAGCGGGTCGACGTGCCTAGGCCGTGCGACCCAGTTTCAGGTTCGCAGCGCGTTGGCCGCGTGGTCGATGCAGCGCGTGAGTTGGGCGACATCGTCGGGGTCGATCGCCGGGAACAGCGCGACGCGCAGTTGGTTGCGACCAAGCTTGCGATAGCTCTCGGTATCGACGATGCCATTGGCGCGCAGCGCTTTCGCGACCGTGTTGGCGTCAACGGTGTCGGCGAGATCGATGGTGGCGACGACACGGCTGCGCTCGGCAGGCGCCGCCACGAACGGGTTCGCATAGTCGCTTGCATCGGCCCAGGTGTAAATGATCTCGGCCGAACGATCGCAGCGGCCGGCTGCGAACTCGATACCACCGTTGTCGTTCATCCACCGTGTCTGCTCGAGCATCAAGAACAACGTGGCGAGTGCCGGCGTGTTCAGCGTTTGATTCTTGCGGCTGTTGTCAAGCGCCTGCGACAGATCGAGCACCGCGGGTGTCCATCGACCACTACGGGCAATCTGTTCGATCCGCGCGACGGCAGCGGGGGAGACGCACGCGAACCAGATACCGCCGTCGCTGGCAAAACACTTCTGGGGCGCGAAGTAGTAGCAGTCGACGTTGTGGGGTTGCCAGCGAAGTCCACCCGCGGCGGACGTGGCGTCGACAACCACGAGCGCGTCAGTGGCCGTGACGCCGGCCGGGCGCTCGAGCGGCATCATCACACCCGTTGACGTTTCGTTCTGTGTGAGCGCGTACACGTCGACGTCGTCGCGGACCTCAAGGGTAGGTCGCGCGCCGGGAGCGCTTTCCAGCACGA
>JAYUFA010000103.1:0-2524 GCA_043738925.1 Actinomycetota bacterium | reverse complement strand
CGGGGCGTGACGAACCCCGAAGTAAACGCCAGCCTGACAGCACCCGCCCTCAACGAACGGGATACCAAACAACCGTCTCCATTCTCACTGGCAGTTATGGCGCAACTAGAGCGGTGCGAAAACGCTCATGGCACAACCCCGACATAGAGGGTGTCCACCTTGAGGGAGCCGTGGAGCGAGATCGGGCCGGCGCTCACCAAGGAGTCGCCTCGGCTGTTCAGGTCGGTGGGCCGCGTGGCCCCGCCGGCCTCCCAGTCAACACCCATCGTGGCGGTGGGACACGATGTGGAGTTGCTCGGAAGATCATCGCACAGCACGGCGACACCCGATCGATCTGTGAGCAGCCAGGCGGTCACCGTGGCGTCGCCTTCCTGACGGAGGAGCTCATGTACGGAGCCAGCCAGATGAACTGGTCGTGATCGGCGACCACGTGACCGGAATTGCCCGATGGCTTCGATCGTCGATGAGCTTGCGGGTGCCGATCGGTTGGGCGAGGTGGACGATCGTGCCGCTTATGCATGATTTCATGTTGTCGTGGTCGAGTTTCAGATTGATCAGGAGATGAACCTCGGTCTCGCTCTCGACCACTCGCGGATTCGGTAGGTCAGCGCCGCCGACGCAACCGTCGATGCTGATGGTCAACGACGTTGCGGCCGGGTCAGTAGCAATGGCCGCGGTGATTGCGACCCAGCGCGCCTGACTGCACGCGCCAAGCAACAATGCTGCCGCCACGAAAAACTCGGCCGTCACCGGGCTGGTGAACGCCGCTTTCATGAACGATCGGCGTTCCACGACGCAGCGCGACACAGTGGTCGCGTCCCGCGGAAGGCCGTTTGCCACGTAGTGCAGATTGCCTGGTCCGGCGCGTGAGCGCAAGGGCTCAGCGAAGCTCAGACGTGCGCGAGATCGGCAGATCGGTGCGGGAGTAGTGCGCTCAAGTGACGTCGGGCTTTGACCGGTGCTGCTTTGCACAAGGGCTACGGTTCGCCACATGGCTGTTGCGCGTAGGGGCTTCGTCTCTATCGACTGTGCGGACCCACTCCCGCTCGCCGAATTCTGGGCGGCGATGCTGGGTGGAGAGATCCGATTCACGACCGAAGAAACCGTCGACGTACGAACCGAATGGGTCTGGATCAGCGCGATGACGGTCGATGGCTACACACCTCCGACCTGGCCCTCTGGCGAGATTCCAAAACAGATCCACCTCGACCTTGCCGTCGACGATCTCGATGCAGCAGTGGCCGAAGCTGAAACGCTCGGCGCGCGGGTCTCCTCCGTGCAGCCCGCGCCGAACCACTGGCGAGTGCTCGTCGATCCAGCTGGACATCCGTTCTGCGTCACGAGGCTCATCCCGCCGGAGGCCCAGTAGCGAGCACCGTTCTCACTGGCAGTTATGAGCGCCCTCTAGCGCGACCGCCTGACGAGTCCTGGCTGTCTGCGACTACCTCGAGTCAAGGATGCAGTCGCGCACGAGCGGTGCGATGTGGTCCGCTGCAGCTTCCAGGTGCGAGGCACCCTGGAGTTCGATGAGATGAACGGACCCGGACGGCAGCGCGTTGGCGACGTCCCTGACGGCCTCCATTGGACAGATCGGATCGAGCTCGCCTCCAGTGACGAGTACTGGGCAAGTGACTTGGGCGAGCCCCGATCGCAGGTCCATCTCGTTCCACTCTGTCTTGAAGTGCGAGGACAGATTCGGATTGGCGATCACGCGAGCAAATCGTTCGGCATCGAAGGGCTTGGTCGCACATAGCGGCAGGCAAACCTCGTCGTATTCGGCAGCGAGCGATTGGTCGCCTGCCAGGTATTGCTGCGCGACAGCACCGGCTCGATCGCCGCCTCGCGCGGCGAAGCACGCTGCAACGAGGTCGAGATCGAGGCGCGCCGACGTGCCGGCCAGGATCACGCGATCGAGATGATCCGGGTGCCGAGCGAGGTAGCGCTGGGCGACCATGCCTCCGAAGGAGCTACCCAGCACGATCGGCTTGACGATGCCAAGCACGTCACACAGACGCACCACATCATCAGCCCAGGTGTCCAGCGTCCACTCGTCAGGTGACCGCCAGTCGCTCCTTCCAGCTCCACGGTGGTCGTAGACCACAACCTGAGCAACGTCGGTCAATTCGTCGAGACCGCTGCCTTTGAACAGCGACGAGTCCATCGCCGGACCGCCATGAAGCATCAACAGCGTCGGGCGCTGGCGCATCGACTGCCCGTCAGGAATCCACCCTGCCCCATCGAAATCGACGAACAAGCGAACACCACCGCCAACGTCGACGTCGACGCGCATCAACGCGACGGTACACGGCACGAGACGCACCGATTGACCGACATGGCACAGCGACGCCAGGTAGCGCCGATTGCCCGATCTGGCGCGCCGCCTGAGCGCGAGAGCCGCGTACCGAGGTCAGGCAGGCCAGTCGACGAGGACTGCCGGAGGCGGCCCCCCCGGCGGAGTTGCCATGTCGACCCCCGTCACGTCGAGAACCTGAGCACGGAACCACACTGCGTAATCGGAGGTGTC
>JAYUFA010000102.1:0-2526 GCA_043738925.1 Actinomycetota bacterium | reverse complement strand
ACGGCCGACCTCAGCGGCCGCGTCGTCCACGGCGCGTGGCCCGCGTCACCGGCGATCGCGTTTCACGCCGCGTTCTACCGTGCGCGATCAGACGCCGGATCGGTCATCCACACGCATTCGCACTGGGTCAGCGCGTTCGTCACGCGCACGCGCGAAATCGGCATGTACAACGTGGCGAGCGTGCTTTTCCATGACGAGCAGGTGTTGCACGCCGACGACGGGTCCCGGCCCCCGGTGCCGGGCCACGAGATGGCGGCCAAGCTCGGCGACCGCAGCGTCATCCTCATCAAGAACCACGGGGCCATCGTGGTGAGCACCACCTTGGAGCAGGCAACCATCCTGGCGCTCACCCTCGAACAAGCCGCGCGTTATCACATCGAGGCCGAAAGCCTGGACGGCACCGAGTTCCCCGACGCCGAAGCACGCCGCGGCAAGGCCAAGTACCACGAGCACTACGTGCCGCAGATGTGGGCGTCGTGCTACCGGCGCCTGCGGCGGAGCGACCCCGACCTGTTCGCGCTGCTCGGATGACTGCTCGTGCTGCTGGGTCGCAGCTGAC
Organism: Actinomycetota bacterium; assembly: GCA_043738925.1. Classification (GTDB taxonomy): domain Bacteria; phylum Actinomycetota; class Acidimicrobiia; order Acidimicrobiales; family WLNW01; genus WLNW01. Next base: position 1,967 of record JAYUFA010000102.1, on the reverse strand, counting down.
TGCTCGGTGCTGCTGGGTCGCAGCTGACTGCTCGGTGCTGCTGGGTCGGTAGGGTGCTCGCCAATGATCTTCTCGATTCTGCTCGCGATCGCGGCTACCGCGGCAGCCTTGGTACTGGCAATCCGCGTGCGCAATCAAGCCGTCGAGCTGCGAGCGACCACGCAGCGCATCGACACGCTGCAAGCCGACCTCGACACCGCGCGCCTCGACCGCGCCCATCACGTATTGCGCGCCGACACCGCTGAGTCCGAGCGCGACGAATCCCTCGCCAAGGCATCGTCGCTTGCCACCGATCTGGAGCTCACCACCACTTCGTTGACTGCGGCGCTGCGCTCGCGCAACGAGGCCACGGCCGCGATCGAACAACTTCGCGAGGCGCAGCATCACGGCGCCGACACCACGGCGCTCTGGGTCCTCGAGCTGCAACGGGTCGAACGCCGGTGGCATGCAAGCGTCGCACCGGGCATCGACCTCACGAGTCCGCTGGTCGGCGCGTCTGTCGACGACCAGCCCCGAGTGGCGCTCGAGATCGTGGCCGCGGCGTTACGCGAGGAGACGGGCACACGTTCGACCATCGACTGGCAGCTCACAGCGCCACTGCCACCGGCGACCGCGCTGCTTGTCGTGCGCACAGGCGACGAGCTGATGGCGTCAGCCGCACCACAAGCCGAAGCAGTGCGTCTTGCCGTCTCGACGAGCGGGGAAAGCGTCGTTCTTCGCGTCGACGCGTTCGACAGCGACGACACACCGGTCACGCTTGCGCCGTTCGCGTCAGCGACGCCGAGCGCCGCCGGCACACTCACCGTCGACGCGAATACGGTCTGCATCGAGATGCCAACCAGCGCGCATGTCGTGGCATGACCACATCGACGGCACACGACACACATCATCGGGGGACGTATGACAGGGCTACGGGGCGAGGCCGCCATCGTCGGGATCGCCGACTATGCGTCCGAACGCGTCTTCACCGGCACACGCCACTTCTCGCTCGAACAATGGGCCGATTTGTCGGGGCGTGCGCTGGCCGACGCAGGCATCTCATCAAGCGAAGTCAACGGCATCGTGTGCGTCGGCGATGTATCCGAATCCGCCATGTTTCACCCGGCCACGATCGCCGAGTACTGCGGCTGGTCACTCGACTACGCGGAACGCGTTGACCTGGGCGGCGCGTCGGCCGTCGCTGCGGTGTGGCGCGCCGCGGCCGCGATCGAGCTGGGCATGTGTGACGTGGTCGTCGTGACGTGCACGGGTCGCCCGAAGCCCGAGCTCCCTTCGTCCTCGCCGCAGCCGCGTGCGCGCACGGTGAACGCGTCGAGCTGGATGTGGGGCTCACCCCAGTCAGAGTTCGAGGTGCCCTACGGCGACATTCCGCCCAACGTCGGGTTCGCGTTCTACGCGTCGCGCTACCACGCGCTGCACGGCAACGCGCCGACCGACCATTTGGCACGCGCGAAGATCGCCTCCGATCAACGGGCCAGCGCGTGCCTCAACCCGAACGCCGCGTTCTTCGGCAAGCCGATCTCGCCCGAAGATGTGCTGGCAAGTCGCATGGTGGCCGACCCGTTGCACATCCTCGAGATCGTGATGCTGTGCCACGGCGGCGGTTCGGTCGTGTTGGCCAGCAAGGAGCGCGCCGCTCGTTGCCCGAAGCGACCGGTGTTCCTCACCGGTTGCGGCGAACACCTCGCACACAAGACACCCACCTATTCGGTCGACGAAATACCACGCACACCAATCTCCTATGTGGCCGACCGCGCGTTCGCGATGAGTGGTCTCAAACGAACCGACATCGACATGGTGCAGCTGTACGACTGCTACACGATCACGGTGCTGCTCACCATCGAGCAGTCGGGATTCTGCGGCGCGGGCGAAGGGCTCGCGCTCGTGCGCGACAACGACTTGTCATACAAGGGCTCGTTTCCGTGCAACACCCATGGCGGCATGCTCGGCATGGGCCAACCGGGCTT